>DASRIK010000216.1:0-11445 GCA_035650035.1 Burkholderiales bacterium
CGACACCATTTGCGCTGCGGCCACGAGGCAGTTCAAAATCGCATCACGCGGCGCATTATCTTCGAGCATACGCTGCGCCCGCGCGCACGCTTCCGTTACAGCATCCACGTTTTCCATCGCCTGTGTCCGCGGCCGTGTCTCGGCTCTGATCAGGAGGATCTTTGGGCAAAGTGCAGCGGCCTGCCTGCGATTGCTGAGCGCCTACTAATCGCCCGGCATCGGCTTGGCATTGTCAAGCGGCGGCTGCTGAGCGTCCTGAGGTTGAGTTTCGTTTGTGCCAGTTTTCCGCTGCCGCTTCTCTTCCTTCTTCTGCTTTTTGGCGAGATCTCTCTGACGCTTCGCAAATGCATAGTTGGGTTTTGCCATTCGACATGTCTTTCTGCTGGGATTTAGGATGAAATGAAGAGAGTAAAGCATTTCGCGGCCAAATGCTGTCCCCAGTTCGCATACGAAGGATTACCGACGTAAGCGGCGATGCCCGACACCTTGTTGAGCGGCGCAGCTCGGATGCACTCGAGCAAGATCGAAGCCAGCCATACGCCAGGCTGACAAGTCAAGTGGATAAGCGCTGGCTCCGGTGGGCAACATCCTGCATGTCACGACTCCTATCGGTAATGTTAGGAAAGACGTTGCCGCGTGTAGGGGTGGAGTTGGTGATGCGTCACTTGTGTGCCGTGTCCGAATCGAAGATCACGGTCTCCTGGCCGACTTCTACTTCGCCGTACTTGAGGCCGCCAGCACGCTCATACACATGCAGGACAGCACCGGTAGCGGTCTGTTGTGTGTCGGCAAGCCGGAAGGCGCGCGGGATCGTGCCTTCTCCGAACAGGCGCTTGCCAGTGCCAATAACCACAGGAAACTGCCAGATGCGCAGCGTATCGATGAGATCGCGCTTGAGCAGGGTTTGGAGGTCCAGCATCTGAGTCAGTCAGACCGCGTCGAATCATCACGTGGAACGCTAGCTCGCGCACGATCTGGACGCCGCTTTACAAAACGACGCCACAACTGTATATATAGCCAGTATCCATCGCCGACTTCCCGCAGGTTCAAAAAGGGTACGCAATGCTGTCCGTTCCCCCTTGTGTCCGACAAGCGCGCCCCGAATACCAATCGGCTGCACCTCGTCTGCTCGAACGGGTTCGCGAGGTCATCTGCCGCAAGCATTACAGCTTACGCACGGAGGAGGCGTACGTCGATTGCGTCAGGCGCTTTGTGCGATGCTGCCCATTCCGGCATCCGCGGGAACGCGGTGCGCGCGAGCTGGAAGCCTTTTTTACGGATCTCGCAGTGCACGGTCCTCGCCTCCCCGTCGCAGTGGTATGCCCCTGAAGACCGTCTCCGGCAAGCACGCCGATCCACGCAAGGGCCGCGGCGCCGGTATCAATCCGGAAGGCCGCTTCGAGAAGATCGACCGTGAAGCGTACGACGACGGTTGGTCGGCTCAGGAACGCGAGGAGCTGCCGCCGCTGAAAACGCAGGTCACGATCGAGTGCGCGAAAAGCATCATTTCTCACAACGAGTCACCAGACGTCGGATTCTCCCAGTCGCTCAATCCGTATCAGGGATGCGAGCATGGGTGCAGTTATTGTTTCGCGCGCCCCTCCCACGCCTACCGCAATCTCTCGCCCGGCATCGATTTCGAAACGCGCATCTTCGCGAAGGTGAACGCAGCCGAGCTTCTGCGTAAAGAGCTATCGCGCCCCGGCTACAAATGCGAAGAGCTCGTAATCGGCGTCAACACCGACGCTTATCAGCCCATCGAACGCGAGTTGAAGATCACGCGCTCGGTCCTCGAAGTCTGCGCCGAATTCAACCAGCCGGTCGCGCTCATCACCAAGAACGCTACGATCGAGCGCGACATCGACATACTCGCGCCCATGGCGAAAAAGAACCTCGCTGCAGTAACGATCTCGTGCAACAACCTCGACCACGAAATCGCACGCAGGCTCGAGCCGCGCTGCGTCGCGCCGAGGCGCCGCCTGCACGTAATGAAGAATCTTTCGGAAGCCGGGGTTCCAGTGCGCGTGCTGATGGCGCCCGTGATTCCGTTTCTCACCGACGATCAGATCGAGCCGGTGCTCGAAGCCGCGTGGGAGCACGGCGCAACGCGGGCGGGGTACGTGCTGCTGCGGCTTCCGTGGGAAGTGAAAGACATTTTCAAAGACTGGCTGGAACGGAACTACCCGTTGAAAGCGAGGCACGTCATGAGCCGCGTGCACGACATGCGTGGCGGCCGGGACAACGACCCTTGCTTCGGCAGCCGGATGAGCGGCACGGGCCTGCTGGCGGATCTCCTCGAGAAACGCTTCGATATCGTGTGTAAGCGCATCGGATTCAACGCGGAGCGCGAGAGATCGTTCGACACGAGTCTCTTCGCGGTACCAGACGATGGACGGCAGTTTCGGCTGTTCTAGGATCCATCGCACTGCAGCAAAACACTGCGAGCAGGACAGCGTGCTGCATGTGGCAGCCATCGAGCACCTGTCGAAGAAGCGAACGGGAATTTTGTCCGCGCATGACTCCGCGGCCGATCATACAGTGCGCCTCTCCGTGGACGGCATAGCGTTTGCAATAAGGGCTCGCTACTGCAGGCCGCGTCGAGAAGGGGCGCCGCAGAGCTTCGCCGGCTTTTTACGAACGGGCGAGTAGAGAACAGCAGGGGCAGGCAAATGTGGCAGTTTCGGAAAGACGAGCAACAGCGCAAGTGGTACTGGAAAGAAGTCGATGACATGGGGCAGCTGCTCCGGCACAGCGCCGACTACTTCAAGGAGCGCATCGATTGCGTAGCGCACGCGATGCGCCACGGCTACGTGCATCCGCGACAGAAGGCTCTCGCTAGCCGCCCGGCCGGCGTGAGGGAACCAGGAGCGCACCCGGGAAGCGGCTGAACGCCGCAGCAAGCCGGATCTTGCCGTCTTCCACGGCGAGTCTCTCACCCGTCAGTACGTTCGTCAGCTCCCCTGTAAGGGGACCTGCGTCGATCGCCGTGTCGCCCCAGGTCTGCTTGCCGACAGGCAGCACTTCCGCTTCGCTTCCAAGCTTCATCCAGAGACGGCCTGCGATGCTCACCAGGGTGCCTGACGCGTGACGCCGCATGAATGCGACGACATGATTTGCCTGGCTGCCATGCGCGTGCAGCGGAACGTAATGCCCGTGCTTGAACACATCCGGCTGCGCGCGCCGCAACTCGAGCGCACGCAATACGATCCACAGTTTCGCGCGTCCGTCGAGACCGGATGCCGCAAGCGCCTGTACTGCACCCCCTGGCGACGAGTGCTTTGCGAGCTGCGAGAGCGCCTCCAACATCCGCTCGCGTGCCGCATAGTCCACCGCGCGGCGATTATCGGGATCGACGAGGCTCAGGTCGTACGTTTCGTTTCCCTGGTAGATGTCGGGAACGCCGGGCGAGGTGAGCTTGAGCAGCGTCATCGAGAGACTGTTCAGCATACCGAACCACGCGACCGTTCGTGAGTGGGCCCGCAGGTCCTTCAGGAACAGGTTGCGCGCAGACGGTGCGAGCAGCGCCCGCACGAACCCGGTGATCGCAGCTTCGTAGCTTTCGGACTGATTGATCCAGCTCGTGTGCACTTTCGCTTCGCGCACGGCCTTGAGCATGTACGCTTCGATGCGTTCGGTGTAAGCCATGAGCGCTTCGTCGCCCTTCAGGTCGACGGGGAGGCTGCCGAGAAGCGTCTGATAGAGGAGGTACTCGTCGTTCGTGCTTGGAGCAGGACGGTCCTCGACCGTCGCTTTCTTGCTGCGGTTCATGCGCTCCCAGCGGCGCAGGAGCTTGCGCCATTCCGCCGGCATCTCGGAGAGCACATCGATGCGCGCGCGCACGTCTTCCGACCGCTTGTTGTCGTGGGTGGACGTCGCCAGCATCGTGTGGGGACGATTCGCCCCGCGCTCGGCGCTCGCACCGTGGTAAGCGGAAACCGTGACGCCAAACTGGTCCGGGTCGCCGCCGACGTCGTTCAGGGAGACGAGCCGGTTGTAACGGTAAAACGCCGTGTCTTCGACACCTTTCGCCGTAACAGGCGCGGTGAACTGCTGCACCTTCATCGCGAAGGTTTTGATCTGCTCCCTCAGTTCCGCTGACGCCTCCGGAGGCGCTTCGGCGAGCAGCATGCGCTGTACGAAGTCGAGGACCGTCGCATCCGCGGCGCGGCTTCTGTGGCGCGCCTGCGCAACTGCCCACTCGATGTAGCGGCGGTCCTGTATCGAGGGCGTGTCCACGATGTACGTGCGGTACACCGGGAAGCACGCGACGATCTCCGCGAGCGCCCTTCTCAGGTTGTTGAGCGTGTAATCACGCGTGCGCCGGTCGGCATGCGCGATGCGAAGAAGCTGCGTCGCGAGCATGGCGAGCGGCGAGGCGAGCGCCGCGTCCATGATCTGGTGCTTGCCTTTGTAAAGGCTCTCGGCGTAATCCAGAGCATCGGGCGCGAAGCTGCGGTAGACGCGCTCCATCTCGTCCGCGGCTTCCGTATCGACGAAAAGGCCGTTCACGAGTGCGGCATACCGATAGCCGGAGGTGCCGTACACGGCCCACGTTTCGGGAATCTTTTCGTGACTCGCGGCGATTTTTTCGATGACGACGTAAAGCGGCCGCGGCGGCCGGCCGTCGTCTGAAGGTTCGAGCGGGATACCGGCGAGCTGCGCGTAGCGGTTCTGCAGCCGTTGAAAGTACTGCTCCGGATCGTACAAGCCGTCCGGATGGTCGATGCGCAGCCCGTCGATCTTGCCGCTGGCCGCAGTCGCGAGCACGAAGCGATGGGTTGCTTCGAACGCGCTCTCGTTCTCCATGCGAAGGGCCGCGAGATCGTTGATGTCGAAAAAGCGTCGGTAATTGATCTCGTCGACCGCGACGCGCCACGAAGAAAGTCGATACGCCTGCGCTTCGAGCAACTCGTGCAGGCGCTCGCACGCCGCACGGTCGCCGCTTCCCACGTCGAATGCCTGGAGCGCCCGTTCGATCGCCTGTGCTATGCCGGAATGTTCGGCCACCAGCCGCGCGAGCTGGCGTTTGTGCACGTCCTTGTCGCGCTGACGCTCGGCCCGGCGCTCCGCGAACAAGTCTTCACGGCGCGGCAGATGTCCGAGGGCCGCGCGCAGCGTTCCGAGCTCGGCAGCTGCGTGCGCTGGAATGTTTCCGCCGCCGGTGAGAGTCAGCACGACTTCGAGGATCCGCGGATATTCGCGGGGATCGACGGGGAAGCGGTGATCGTAGTAGCAGATGCTGAATTCACCGGTTTCGGCCTTGAAGATGAGCTTCAGCTCGCCGCGTTCCAGGACCAGCCCGTACTGGTCTCCGAGCACGGGAATGAGCACGCGGTTTTGTAACGCCGGGTTGACCGGGTTCCATTCGATATCGAAAAACTCCGCGTGAGCGGACGACGGCCCGTTCTCCAGCACGTCGAGCCACCACGCATTGTCCGCGCCGAGCACGCCCATGTGATTGGGCACCATGTCGAGAATGTGTCCCATGCCGTGGTCGCGCAGCGTCGAGACGAAAAGATCGAAATCTTCCTGGGTGCCGATCTCGGGATTGAGAGCGTTGTGGTCGATGATGTCGTAGCCGTGGCGGCTGCCCGGCCGCGCGCGCAAGTACGGCGAGCAGTAGACATGGCTCACCCCGAGTCGCGAAAGGTAAGGGATGAGCGCCGTCGCGTGGGAAAACCTGAAGTCCGCGTTGAGCTGAACGCGATAGGTCGCCCGGGGGATTTTGACTCCGGGTCCGGGGCCGCCACCGCCCCGCGGTTTCGGCAGGGGCCGGATGCGCGCCAGGGTTTCGGTCGTTGAGAGGAAGCGCTCATCGTGCTCCATCTCTTCGAGAGTGAGCGGGAGCTTCCTGCGCCAGTTCGGCTGTTCTTCCACCGTTCCCGGCATGTTCGCCTGCTCGATCACGCCGAGCACGTCTTCCGGCTGCACCACGAAGAGCCGCGACGGCGTCTTGGCAAGATACGCGTGCACCGCAAGCGCAAGCTCCGGCGTCATCGGAGAGCTCACCGGGTTCACTTTCCCGTCGGGCAGGAGATCTTCGCGTTCGAGCGCAAGCACCAGCCGCGCTTTCTCGAGTGCTCGATTGAGCACGTACTGCTTGCGCAGCTCTTCGGATGGAAAGAGATTGAGCTTCTGCCGCACTTCGAGATCGTGGCCCGTCCAGAATCCCGAGAGCGTAGCGAGATCGTGCGTGGAGGCGGCGACGAGTGCGTCCACCGGATATGCGGAGGGTTTCTTGTAGTCGCCGTCATCCGTGCGTTCGAAGAAAAGCAGCCGGTACGACATCACACGCGCGCGTAAGAGACCGGTGCGCACTTCGTCGGGCACAGTGCCGAGATCCTCGCCGATCACCATGCATTCGTTCCGATGGCTTTCGAGCGCAAGGATCGTGATGAGATCGTCGAACGGATAGCAGACGTAGGCGCCTTCAGCGGCCGACGCTTCGGGCGGTATCCAGTAGAGTCGGTACAGACCCATCACGTGGTCGATGCGCAGCGCGCCGGAATAGCGCATGTTGGCGCGGAGCGTTTCGATGAAGGGTTCGTAGCGAGCTGCTCGCAGCGCTTCGGGCCGCAGCGGCGGAAGGCCCCAGTTCTGCCCTTTCAGATTCACTTCATCCGGGGGGGCGCCGACACTTGCGCCGACTGCGTAGACATCCTGGTTGGCCCAGCTTTCGGCCCCACCGCGATCGATCGAGATCGCGAGATCCTGGTAGACGCCCACGCCATAGCCGAGCGCTGTCGCGCGTGTGCCCGCGCCTTCGAGCTGCACCGCAGCCTGCCACTGCAGATACTCGTAGAACTCGATGCGCTCGGTGTTCGCCTCCGCGAACGCAGTGACTTCCGGCGAGTCCGGCCGCCGGTATGCTTCCGGCCACCGCGGCCAGCCCCAGACGGACCGATCGGCTGCATGGAAATGCTCTTGCAGCGCTTCGAAGAGAGCGTGCCGCCGCAAGCGTTCACCGCCCTCATTTTGAAAGCGGCGGAACGCGGTGCCGCGATCGGTATCCTGTGCGAGGTGATGCTCGCGGAAATGTCGGTACGCACGCTCGAGCAGAGGCATCTTCAGCGCGGCGACAGCCGGATAGTCGACGAGCTCGGCCGCGCGTGCGCCCTGGAGCGCAGACTGAAACTGAGGGCTCGCCATTGCGGCGAGCACTTCCGCGCTCTCGCGTGCGTCGGCCACTGCCTCGACATCGATATACAGCACGTTCAGAAAAAGACGCGAAGACGGCGAATACGGACTCGTATGGGCCGGATTGTGGGGATACAGCGCATGCAGCGGATTCACGCCCACGACGCCAGCCCCGCGATGGCCCCATTGCTCGACCACCGTACGAAGGTCGGTGAAGTCGCCCATGCCCCAGTTGCGCTCGGAGCGAACGCTGTAAAGCTGCACGGCCGCTCCCCACACGCGCGCGCCGGCGGTGAGCGCCGGCGGCAGGTAGCACTGCTCGGGTCCCACGATGAAGGAAAGCCAGTCGCCCTCGAGACCGGGTCCCGCAAGGCTGAAACGGTGGTATCCCGCCGGCAGGGTGCTGCGCCAGTCGAAGGCGACTTCCATGTAGCGCTCGCCGTCGATCTCTCGCCGCGCCAGCACCTCGAGATCGCACGGCCGAAACTCGCCCGTCAGCGTCTGCGCGTGCTCGAGCGCGAACGTCCAGCGATACGTCGCGCGCTCGTCGCGTTCTCTGAAGTGCAGATGTATGCGGTACGGGACCTTGTCGATGCGGAAAACGGCGACGCAGGAGAGTATCGTGCGCCAGCGCCGCATTTCCCTCGCGCGCGCGGCCGTACCGAGATCACTCTGCTCATCGAGTGCGCCGAGCGCTTTCAGAAGCGCAAGGCGTGTGTTGTCGGAAGCGCGTTGAGGCTTACCCCAGATGTCCTTGTACTCGGGCGCGATGCCATAGAGGCGGCTCAGCCTGTCGAGATCGCTTTCAGCGTCGTCCTGGGAAGGAGCAGCCATGGTGTTCGTCCTTAGCGCGATGCGCGCTGCAGATATATGGCGGATGCGTTTGCCGGAAGCTCGCCCGCGTCGAAAGCGTTCGCCGCATTCGCCGGTTCACAATGGAGCAACTCGCCCTGGGGCGGGGACCCGGCTCGCGTGAGGGTATCCAACAGGTTCAGACGCAGCTCGAGCGTGCTGCCGTCGCCCAGTGTCCACGCGACCGCGATCGCACCGTCGCCGAAGATGGTGTATCGGCCCGCATGTCCGTCGGTCCCGGCAAGCCTCGGCACGATACGATCGCGTCTGACCGCGAGCAGCTTCTTATAGAACTCGAGCCAGGACGCGTGTTCGGGACGTTCGAGCGCGAGCCAGTCGATCTTGCTGCGTTCGAACGTGTCCGGATGGTTCGGATCCGGAATCACGGATTCCGATGTGCCGGTAAATTGCGTGAATCCTCCAAACTCGCGGCGGCGTCCCTCCGTAACGGCTTGCGCGAGCTGCGGCTCGAAGTCGCAGAAAAACAGAAACGGCGTCGAAGCCGCGAACTCTTCACCCATGAAAAGCATCGGGGTGGCCGGCGCGAGCAGCCATGCTGCCGTCGCAACCCTGAGGCGCTCGGGTGTGGTGAGCGCCACGAGCCGCTCTCCAAGCGCGCGATTTCCCACCTGATCGTGGTTCTGAAGGAAGTTCACGCACGCAACGGGCGGAAGATGTGCGCTCGGCTCGCCCCGGGGCTTGCCGCCACGAAAAGGCGAGGGCTCTCCCTGGTACACGTAGCCTTCCGCGAAAGTGCGCGCCAGGTGCTTCACGGCATCTTGCGCGTAGTCCACGAAAAACGAATCTTTTTCGCCGGTGAGCAGCACATGCAAAGCATGGTGCTGATCGTCGTTCCACTGGGCGTTGTACCAGCGGGGCGAATCACCGTGATACTCGAGATAGCGCGCCTCGTTGTGGTCGTTCTCGAGCACGAGGTGAATGTGACGATGGCGCCCCGGCCCTTTCCGCACCGTCTCCGCAAGCTCGACGAGGATATGAGGCTTCGAATCGTCCAGGATCGCGTGCACGGCGTCGAAGCGCAACCCGTCGACGTGATATTCATCGAGCCAGTAGAGCGCGTTGTGTATGAAGAAATCGCGAACGGGGCGCGACTCCGATCCGTCGAAGTTGATGGCCGCGCCCCACGCCGTATGGTGACGCTCGGTGAAAAACGGCGCGGCATACGCGTGGAGATAATTGCCTTCCGGCCCGAAGTGGTTGTAGACGACGTCGACGAGCACCATCACTCCGCGGGCGTGCGCAGCGGCGACGAGGCGCTTCAGATCCTCGGGTGCTCCGTATGTCGCGTCGGGCGCGTACGGCAGCACGCCGTCGTAGCCCCAATTGCGCTTACCCGGAAAATCGGCGAGCGGCATCAATTCGATCGCCGTCACGCCGAGCTTGGCGAGATAATCGAGCCGCCGCTCGACGCCGGCAAACGTGCCGTCGGGCGAAAACGTACCGACGTGCAGCTCGTAAATGACGGCTTCGTTCCACGGCCTGCCGCGCCAGCTTTCATCCGGCCACTCGTATGCGGCGGCATCGATGACCATGCTCGGTCCGTGCACGTCCTCCGGGTTGTAGCGCGAAGCGGGATCGGGCACATCGAGCTTTCCGTCGATGCGATAGTGGTAGCGTGTTCCCGGCGGTGCAGTCGTGACGAGCTCGCACCATCCGCCGCTTTCCGTGGGCATTTTCATGGCACGGGACTCGTTACCGTCGCCGACGACGAGCTCTACGGATCGCGCGCTCGGCGCCCACAGCCGGAACCGCGTGCGCCCGTCGTGCAGCGTTTCGGCACCGAAGGGCATCGCATGTTTCCGCCTCACTCGCGTGCTTTCTGCTCCTGGAGGAGCACGAGCGAACGGGCTTCGGCCGTATAGGTGCCGCCAGCCGGCGTTACGCCGCCACGGCCAAGGCCGTGCTCGTAGGCCGTGTCCATGATCATGAGCCAGCGGGAGCCCGGCTCGAAATCGGGAAGGCGGAACACGACCTGCTCTTCGTGCGAATTGAAAAGGACCAGGAAAGTCGCGTCGCTGACGGGGCGACCTTTCTCGTCCTTTTCGGCGAGTCCTTCGCCCGAAAAGTAGACGGCCAGACTGCGCGCCTGTGACTCACGCCATTGGGCATCGGTCATCTCCACGCCTTTCGCCGTGAGCCAGATGACGTCCTTCACGCCCGAGCCGCGTATCGGACGACCCTGGAAGAAATTGCGGCGATGGAAGATCGGGTGCTCGAGCCTGAATTTGATCATTCGCACGAAAAACTGGAGCAGGAGCTCTTTCTCCGGCGTCATGGACCAGTCGTACCAGGAGATTTCGTTGTCCTGGCAATACGCGTTGTTGTTGCCTTTCTGGGTGCGATCGATCTCGTCACCCCCGAGCATCATCGGCACACCTTGCGAGAGCATCAGCGTCGCGACGAGATTGCGTTTCTGCCGCGCACGCAAGGCATTGATCGCGGGGTCGTCCGTCTCGCCTTCCACGCCGAAGTTCCATGCACGGTTGTCGTTGTGGCCGTCGCGATTCGCTTCGCTATTCGCTTCGTTGTGCTTCTGGTTGTACGTGACGAGATCGTGCAGGGTGAAGCCGTCATGGCACGTCGCGTAGTTGATGCTGGCATGAGGACGCCGGCCGCTGCGCTCGTAGAGGTCGCTCGAGCCGGTCAGGCGCTGTGCGAAATCGCCGATGATGCCGCCGTCACCTCTCCAGAACGAGCGCATCGTGTCGCGGTACTTGTCGTTCCATTCCGTCCAGCCGGGCGGGAAATTACCGACCTGATAACCGCCTTCCCCGAGGTCCCAGGGTTCGGCGATCAGCTTTACCTGTGATATCACGGGGTCCTGCCGAATGATGTCGAAGAATGCGCCCAGGCGATCGACTTCGTGCAACTCACGTGCCAGTGCCGACGCGAGATCGAAGCGGAAGCCGTCAACGTGCATTTCGGTGATCCAGTATCGCAGCGAGTCCATGATGAGCTGCAGCACGCGCGGGTTCTGCATGTTCAGCGTGTTGCCGCAGCCGGTGTAATCGACGTAATGGCGCTTGTTTTCGGGGTTCAGGCGGTAGTACGAAGCATTGTCGATGCCGCGAAACGAGAGGGTCGGACCGAGGTGGTTGCCCTCGGCGGTGTGGTTGTAGACGACATCGAGGATCACTTCCATGCCGGCGGAGTGAAAAGCTTTCACCATCGTCTTGAATTCGGATACGTTGCCGCTCGACGAATAGCGTGCTTCGGGCGTGAAATAACCGATCGAGTTGTAGCCCCAGTGATTCCGCAGTCCTTTCTCGACCAGAAATCTGTCGTCAGCGAATGCGTGCACGGGCATCAACTCGACGGCGGTGACACCCAGCCGCTGCAGGTGTGTTATGACAGCCGGCGTGGCGAGACCCCCATACGTACCGCGCAGCGGCGGAGGTACGTCGGGATTGCGTACGGTGAAGCTCCTGACGTGCG
>DASRIK010000217.1:0-4571 GCA_035650035.1 Burkholderiales bacterium
CCCACCGCCGACCTCGCGCGGCTCCGCAAGAGCTCCGCGCACCGCCTTGCGCAGACCACGTCCTGGCGCACCATACTGCTGCACGTCGATCAATACCGCACGCAGCCCCCGGGCGTGACCGACAAAGGCGGAAAGCCGCTCGCGGCGAACCCGTTCAAGGACATTCGTGTACGCCGCGCGCTGTCGAAAGCGATCAACCGGCAGGCGATCGTCGAGCGTGTCATGGAAGGTCTCGCGCAGCCCGCGTCGAACGTCGTATCGCCGAGCGTGGTCGGCCACGATCCCGCGGTGAAACCCGAAGGGTACGATCCGGAAGGCGCCCGGAAGCTTCTTGCCGAAGCCGGATACCCGAACGGCTTCACGATGACACTTGCGACGCCGAACAACCGCTATATCAACGACGAGCAGGTCGCGCAGGCGTGCGCGCAGATGTTTTCGCGTATCGGGGTGACGACCAAAGTCGATGCGATGCCGCTTTCCGCTTTTCTAGGCAAGGTCCGCAGCCAGGAATTCGGAGTCGCGTTGCTCGGTTGGGGATCGCTGGGCGCGGACCTCGCGTTACGCTCCCTCGCCGCAACGCCCAACCCCGATAAAGGCTATGGCGCCTGGAACTGGGCGCGCTATTCGAATCCCGCCCTCGACAAGCTCATCGAGCAATCTCTCGCGACCGTGGAGCCGGTCAAACGCGAGAGCGCGGCGCGAACGGCAAGCGCGTTTGCGGCGAATGAAATCGCGTTCATCCCGCTGCACTACCAGGTCGTCACCTGGGCGATGAAGCGCTCGCTCGATTATTCGGCGCGGACGGATGAATTCACGTTTGCGCACTACTTCAGGACCGCGAATAAATAGTGCTCGCGTACGTCCTCCGCCGCCTCGTCCAAAGCGTGCTCGTGCTCTTCGCGATGTCGGCGCTGGTATTCGCCGGCGTGTACGCCATCGGAAATCCGGTCGACATCCTGATCAACCCGCAGGCCGATCAAACCGAGATCGCGCGCGCAACCGAGGCGCTGGGACTCGATAAGCCTCTGCCGGCGCAGTACTGGAACTTCCTGACGAGCGCGGTCTCCGGAGAGCTCGGCCGCTCGTTCGCTTCGAACGTACCCGCGATCGATCTCATCCTGCAGCGCATGCCTGCCACGCTCGAGCTCGCGCTGACCGCCATGGTGCTCGCGATCCTGCTCGGGCTGCCGCTTGGGCTTTGGGCAGGGCTCAAGCCGGACAGCGTCGCCGCGAAAACCATCATGGCGGGCTCCATACTGGGATTCAGCCTGCCGACGTTCTGGGTCGGGCTGCTTCTCATCATGGTGTTCTCGGTGTGGCTGGGCTGGCTCCCGCCCA
Source organism: Burkholderiales bacterium (assembly GCA_035650035.1). GTDB lineage: Bacteria > Pseudomonadota > Gammaproteobacteria > Burkholderiales > SG8-41 > JAQGMV01. The sequence goes on from DASRIK010000217.1 coordinate 1,339, forward strand.
CGGGCCGCGGCGAAACGGTGAACCTCCTCGGCGTCGAAGTGAGCTTTCTCACCGTGGACGGACTGCGGCACCTGGCAATGCCCGCGTTCAATCTCGCGCTTTTCAAGCTCGCGTTGCTGATCCGGCTCACGCGCGCCGGCACACGTGAAGCGATGGTGCAGGATTACGTGCGCTTCGCCCGCGCAAAAGGTGTGCCCGAGCCGCGGATCGTGCGCACGCACGTGCTGAAGAACATCCTGATTCCCATCGTCACGGTCATCGGGCTCGAGTTCGGATCGGTGATCGCGTTCGCGATCGTCACCGAAACGATTTTCGCGTGGCCGGGCATGGGGAAGCTCCTCATCGACTCGATCAATGTGCTCGACCGGCCGGTGATCGTGGCCTACCTCCTCGTGATCGTCACGATGTTCGTGCTCATCAATCTCACCGTCGACCTTCTCTACACCGCGCTCGATCCCCGCGTGCGGCTGAAGACCGCTCGCGTATGAGCACGGCTGCGGAAAGCGCGCCCCGGCATGAGCTTCTGGCAAGCTTCGCGCGGAATCGGCTCGCCATGGGCGCGCTCGTCGTGCTGGGCGTCATCATCCTCGCCGCGGCCTTCGCCCATCTCATCGCGTTCCAGAATCCCTACAACCTGGCGGAGCTGGACATACTCGATGCGAAAATGCCGCCTGGTACCAGGAGCGAGGATGGGAAGCACTATTGGCTCGGAACGGACGAGCAGGGCCGCGACATGCTCGCCGCGATTCTTTACGGCCTCCGGATAAGCCTCGGCGTAGGCGTCGTCTCGACGGTGCTGGCATTGTCGATCGGCATGGCGGTCGGCCTCGCCGCCGGCTATGCGGGCGGCTGGCTCGACGCCGTGGTGATGCGCATCGTGGACCTGCAGCTTTCCTTCCCGTCGATCCTCATCGCGCTGGTGCTGCTCGCCGTGCTGGGTCAGGGCGTCGACAAGATCGTGATCGCGCTCGTCATCGTCCAGTGGGCGTATTACGCGAGAACCGTGCGCGGCAGCGCGCTCGTCGAGAAGCGCAAGGAATACGTGGATGCCGCGCAGTGCCTGGCATACAGCCGCTGGCGCATTCTCTATCGCCACCTTCTGCCGAACTGCCTGCCGCCGCTCATCGTCGTAGCGACCGTGCAGGTCGCCCATGCAATCGCGCTCGAAGCGACGCTGTCGTTTCTCGGGCTCGGGATGCCGATCACGTCGCCTTCGCTGGGCCTGCTCATCGCGAACGGCTACGCCCACCTGCTCTCCGGAAAATACTGGATGAGCTTCTTCCCCGGTCTCGCCCTCCTCGTCACGATCGTGGCGATCAACCTCGTCGGCGATCACCTGCGGGACGTGCTGAACCCGCGCCTGCACTAAGGAACCTGAGGATCATTGCCGCGCGGCCACTCCGGCGGCCTGAAGGATCGGCGTCCAGCGCGCGACTTCGCTCTTGACGCGGGAATATTGACGAGGATGGAAGTGGTCGAGCCGCCGTACTGAGCGCCGTAGTAAATGCCGGCCAGCATGATCAATGCGCCGGTCGGATCGACCCTCGGCGTGAACGGCATCAGCATTGCGATCGTCGCGATCGGCCCCACTCCAGCCAGCACACCGATGAGCGCGCCGACGAAACAACCCGCGAAGCACAGCGCAAGATTGACTGGAGTTAGAGCAGTGGTGAAGCCGAACGCGAGATTGTCGAAGAAATCCATGCTCTATCGGAACCCTAGGGATCGTTATGGGCGCTAACGCACAGAGCAAGCACACTTTTGCGGGGTAACCTCGACAAGTAAACAGTTGACGGACACTCCGACAGTAATGCGACAGCGAAATGCGGTTCGAAGCCCATAGGTGGGAGGGAGAGGGAGCCGCACTCGGGCCGTCCGCTCCTGACCAGTACGGCCGCCCTCGGCGCGCGAAAACGCACGAACGCCGATCACCCGTCCTCGGCTCCGCCGCACTCAAGGTAGGGGTGGGCATCATTAGCGCGCTGCCTGTGTATCGTCTGGACTTTCGCCACGTCGGCTCTGCGACGCGAATGCGCCGATGCACGGCTACGCGCACACGGCGGGTCCCTTGTCCGATTCCACTGCCATAGGAAGTTAAATCAGAGGCCGCGGCACGTTGGCGGCCATGGCACGGTGGCAACGGCGGCATCACAGCGAGAAGATCGCCGCTATCAGGGGCGACTTCGCACCAGGCATCCTTCGCTTTCACTCAGACGAGTCACACGTTGCGCGCTTCAGCGGCGCGCGATGGCTTTTCAAGGAAGTTAGCATGTTCAAACACCACGATCCCTTCACCCCGCCATCAGGCTCATATACGCGCGCTGCAATGTCCGCACGGCCGACTTACGACTCGCCGCACCGCTCCGCCATCGAAGCGATGCTCAGTTCCCATCGCAAGGGCATCGACGACTTCGTTACAGGACAAGCGGACGGCCGGCTCCCGGAAATAGAGAACGCTGTGGTTCCAACACACGGACATTGTGGACGCCCAAGGCCCACGGAGAATTGCCATGGATGATGAGAAAGCCGTCCCGTCGTCACGCGCCTGGCCGCATCCGTCGCGTTCGCCCTGCGCCCCGCGGTTTACCGTCCGGCAACGTGAAGTGCTGCAGCTCCTATGCAAAGGGCTTCCCGATAAGGCGATCAGCAGGCGCATGCGGATTTCACTGGGAACCGTCAAGTCCCACGTTGGCGGCATCCTCAAGGAGCTGGGTGTTTCGAGTCGCTTGCAAGCTGTCGTATCGACCTGCCGATAACGCCGATGCCAGGTACGCGGCTCGTCGATGGAAGTCGATTACGGTGAAGCGCCTGCGTGCGCGCAAAGAAAGCGCCGCTCTCACGATTGTACGTTGACGACGAGTCCGCGATCGCGTGCAGCCAGAACAGCTTGCAATCTGCTCGACGCCCCCAGCTTGCGCAGAACCTGGCCGACGTGCGACTTGACGGTGCCCATGCTGATGTTCAGGCCGGCGCAGATCGTTTTGTTCGAGCAGCCATCGCATAACCAGGACAGGACTTCGAGCTCGCGCGGCGTAAGACGGCGCGGTTTTTTTTCTTCTTCCAGCAACGCGAACTCTCAAGGTGCTGCCGACCCGCAGCGGCGCTCGAGTCGCATCGCCACTAGGTCGTCAGACCGATATCTTTGAGTCCTGCCGCTCACTAACATCGCTGAATGCCTTCGGATCTTCGATTGCAGGGTCACTTTAAGGATATTCATATGTTACGAAGAAATT
>DASRIK010000218.1:0-17036 GCA_035650035.1 Burkholderiales bacterium
CTCGAGCGTGGCGGCGAATTCGCGAGTCGTGGTGACCGTGTAGACGATCTTGCTCTTCGGGTAGACGTTGACCACCATCCGGACGGCCTTCGTCTGCTCGGGATCCAGCGTCATGATCACGAGGCCTTCCGGCTCGTCGCCCAGCGGCAGCCACTGGTTCGCCTCGCAGAACTCCCGACTCATGTTCCTGAGCAGGTCGCCCGGACGGACGCGGTCGGCTTTGTGCGGCACGTACGGCACGCCGAAATACACCGAGAGCGCCGCGCCGATGTCCGACACTTTCACGCGGAACTCTTCTATCAGGACAGTCTCGAGATCCAGGTTCTTGCGGCGCGCCGAGCGCTGGGCAAGCTCGAGCTCGTCCGACGAGAGCGCCGCATTCGACACGAGCGCCTCGTACTTGCTCCGGAGCGGCATGATCGTGGGCATCTGGCGCTGCTGCAGCACGTTTGCCAGGGCCTCTGCCACTTGCGTGATGCCGTCTTCCATCAAGGCCGGAAAGGGTTTGCCGCTGCGGGAATTGATGATCTGGATGACACCCACGAGCTCGCGGTTCCTGCCGTCGAGTATGGGCGCGACGAGCATCTGATGCGTCCGGTAGCGCGTCTTCAGGTCTACCGCTTTCAGGAATGTGAGCTGCGCGCCATGGGCCTTGAGCTCCGCGGGGTCGTACACGTCGCGGATGTTCACCACGCGCTTGTGCATGGCCACATAGCCTGCGATCGACTGTTCGTTGATCGGCAGCTTGATGTCCTTGAACGACGCGAGGCCGATCTTGAGCTTGGAGACGATGGACGTCTTGTCCTCGCTCGTCATGTATATCGTGAGCCGGTCAGCCTCGAACACGTCGCAAAGCGCCTGCGACACCTCGCCCATGATCTCGTCCAGGCTGGACGTCGCCTGGATCTTCTTGGTCGCAGCCTGAAGCCTCTGCTCGAAGCCGAAGCGATCGCCGAACCCGTCTTCCTTCAGCACCGCGCCCGGAAGTGCACTCTTCATGTGCACCTCCCGCGCGGGGCGATCAGGCATCGAGTTGTCGTGGCGTGGCTCATCACATCTCGAACATCTGGTTGTTCCTGAGCATCTGCGCACGCCGCTCGGTCAGTCTGGAGGCGATTTCCTCCATGATGAGCTCAGCCTCGCGCGGCTTGAGATGCGTGATATAGATATCCGGAGAGCCTTTGAGCTTCGCGAGCTCTTCGGCGAGAAGCGTCGGGCACAGATGCTTCGACGCCACGGCGAGCTCGCGCTCGCGGTCCGAGAGTGCCGTCTCGATGATCAGGTAGCGAAGGTTTCGTATCCGGTTGACGTACGGCCAGAGCGCGTCATTCGTGGTGGTATCGCCCGTGAAGACGAGACTCGCTCTGCCCGAATCGAGCTGAAAACCGACTGCGGGAACGACGTGATTGGCGGGTAATGCGGTGATGCTGCGGCCGCCGAGCGTCACGGGCACACCGACCTCGATCTCCTCGTACCTGAGCACTGGATTCTTCGAATCGGGGATCAGCGAAAAATCGGGCCAGAGCTTCCAGTTGAAGAGGTGCTCGCGCAGAATGCTCAGCGTCTCCCGGGTCGCATGAATCGTGATCGGCTTGTCCCGCATGCCCCCCACCGTATCGGCGAGGAACGGGATCGACGTCACGTGATCCATGTGCGAGTGGGTGACGAAGACGTGATCGATCAGCGTCAGCTCTGCCACCGAGAGGTCGCCCACGCCCGTACCGGCATCGATCAGCGTATCGCTGTCGAGCAGCATGGATGTCGTCCGCAGGTCGCCGCCGATACCTCCACTGCAGCCGAGTATTCTGAGCTTCATGGCTGGCTGGCCTGGAACAGCGCGCCTGACCCAGGCGCGGGTGTACAGGCATGCATAATATCAGCCCGATAGGGGGCCAGCGGTTCGCCAGCGGCAGCCGCTCGAGCAGCGTCGTTCTTCAGCATGGTCGTCCACGCGTACGCCAAAATATTCACGACTGCGCCGTTCACCCGGTCAAAAAAGCTGATCCATAGCCCAAAGCAGCGGCTTTGCGCTCAAAATGGCGTAGTAAACCCTTCCACCCCGACCAAAAGCACGGTCATTTCTCGCGGTTCGCCTTCGTTAATGCTCTTTACGGCTCGCGGCCGGATTTCATCCAGACCGGCATATGCGCCGTTTCACCTGCAGCTCACGTTCCGGCGTCATTGGGAGCGCGCCGCGCCCTCCGGGTGTGAACAGCATCACGGTTGCCGCGCAGCCGGCGTTACGTGCCGGCCTGCCGGGCGACGTTCACTACGCGAGCGAGTATCAGGGAGACGTTGTCGTGGCCGCCGGCTTCGTTGGCTAGCTCGACGAGGTGCCCGGCGGCCAACCTCACGTCGGTTCCCGAGGCGAGCAACGTCTGCCTGATCTCGTCGTCAGTCATCATGTCCGTAAGCCCATCCGAGCAGAGAAGGTAAAGATCATCGCGGCGGATTGCTATCGTCCGAATATCCGCCTCGACATGGGGATCGATACCGACGGCACGCGTCAGGACGTTGCGGTTGACTGCGTGGCGGGCCTGCTCCGCCGTTATGGCGCCGCAGTCGAGCTGCTCCTGCACGATGGAGTGGTCGCGTGTCAGCCGCTCGAGCTTACCGTCGCGCAGCAGATACAGACGCGAATCGCCGACGTGGCCGTAAGTCACACCGGCTTCATGCCAAAGCACCAGGACGAGCGTGGTTCCCATGCCCCGGTACCGCGGGCTCGTCCCCGCCGCCGCGAGCACGGCGGAGTTCGCGGCTGCAACAGCCGCAGACACCAGTGTCTCGGCGCGCGGGACGTCCACGCCTTCGCGCAGCGAAGCGTCAGATCTGAAGCCCACGCTGACCAGGTCGGTCGCGATGCGGCTTGCGACTTCGCCGGCATTGTGGCCGCCCATGCCGTCCGCCAACACTGCAAAGCCGAACTCGGCGTCGCCTACGACGCTGTCTTCGTTCTGCGAGCGCACCTGCCCCGGATCGCTTGCACACGCGATGTCGATGACCGGCATTGCGAGGCGCGGCATGGCAGCCCACTCAGGTCAGGTACCGAGCACTACACCCGTGGAAAGGCCGTTCTGCTGCGCGAATTCACCGCCGGAGACTTTCTTGCCGTCGGCACCGCGCGCGCGCAGCACTTCGATCGCGCCGCCCTGCGCCGTCACGCGGAAGCTCGTTTCGGTCACGGCCGATATCTCGCCGATCTTGCCGGCGACATCCGCAAAACGGCGATACGGATGCTTACGCGCGTCGAAGATCTGAATCTTCTTGCCTTCGAGCGTCGTCCAGGCACCCGGCGCCGGATTGCAGCCCCGGATGATGTTGTAGATGAAGTCGACGTGGTGCGCCCAGTGGATGCGAGCTTCGGCGTCTCTGCACCAGCCCTCGTACGACGCCTGCGACTCGTCCTGCACGCGCTCGGTGTGTTTTCCGGCGATCACCAGATCCGCGGCCTCGACCATCGCGCTCACACCCGTGGGGAAGAGCCGGTTGAAATAGATGTCCCCGAGCGTTTCGTCGGGACCGATCTCGCATTCCTTCTGCAGGATCACGGGACCTTCGTCGAGTCCTTCGTTGGGGCGGAAGATCGTCAGGCCCGTGCGCGTATCGCCGCGAATAATCGGCCAGTTGATCGACGAAGGTCCACGATACTTCGGCAGCAGCGACGGATGGTACTGGATCGTCCCGAACTTCGGGATATGCGTAAAGCTGTCCGGCGCGAACTGAAGCACATAAGCCATGATGCCGAGGTCGACGTTGAGCGATCTCAGTGCCGCGTGGGCATCGTCGCCGCGCAGCGATTTGAACTGATGCACCTTCAGACCGCGCTCCTCGGCAGCCGCGCGCAGCGGGTCCGCTTTGGCGCCAGGTTTCTCGGGAGCGCAGAACACCGCAGCAACCTCGTCGCCGCGCTTCAAAAATGCTTCGAGCACCGCTTTGCCAAAATCTTGTTGCCCAATTATCGCTATTCTCATTTCAATTCCTCACAACAAGATTTCAGTGGAGACTCACTTTTTCGCCAGCAAAAAGTTATGTCGTAACTAAAGTCCTGCCGGCCTAATTTTGCGTTTCTGAAAAAGTTACGTCGTCACCAAATCTTGTTGCCCAATCACCACGGTTTTCATTGTTTAGCAAGGCGCCGCGTCAGGCCGCCTTTTTCGGCGCCGCACTGAACGCACCGGCGTTCTTCAGTTTCGAGACCTGCTCGTCGGAATAGCCGAGCACCTCCTTCAGAACCTCGTCCGTATGCTCGCCGAGTGTCGGAGACCGCTTGATCGTCGCAGGCGACGCTGAAAGTTTGATCGGCATGCCAACATTCCACCAGTTGCCGCGCTGCGGATGGTCGAGCTCGACCCACATGTCGCGTCCGCGCACGTGCTCGTCGTTCGCGAGATCCTCTGTCGACATGATCGGGCCGCAAGGCACGTCGAGGGGATTGAGGATCTCCATCAGCTCGCGCTTGGTGTAGTTCTCGGCAAACTTGTTGATGAGGGTCCACATGAGCTGCTGATTCTTGCGGCGCTCGCCGATCGAGGCAAGCCGCGGGTCATTAGCGAGGTCCTCGACGTGGACCTCCGGCCCGACGCGGCTCGCAAGCTTCGTCCACACTGCTTCCTGCACGACGATATAAAGCCAGTCGTTCGCGCCATGCGGCTTGCAGTGGATCGCGTTTCCGAGCTGCCCGCCGCCGGAATCGTTGCCGGCGCGCGGCACTTCCCCCATCCCCTGATAAGTGGGCACCGAGTATTCCGAAAGCTCGCCGCGCTGAAGCCGCTGATGGTCGCGGAACTTTACGCGGCACAGATTCATGACGCCGTCCATCATCGCGACTTCGACGTACTGGCCCTGCCCCGTGCGTCTCGCCTGATGGAGCGCCGCCAGCAATCCGACCGCGAGATGAAGGCCGGTGCCCGAATCGCCGATCTGCGCACCCGTCACGAAAGGAGGGCCATCCGGCACACCGGTCGTGCTCATCGCTCCGCCCATTGCCTGAGCGACGTTCTCGTACGCCTTGAAATCGGCGTACGGCCCGCTCGAGCCGAAACCTTTGATCGAACCGACGACGATCTTCGGATTGATCTCGTGAATCTTTTCCCACGTGAAACCCAGACGCTCGAGCACGCCCGGACCGAAGTTCTCCATCATGATGTCGCACTTCTTCAGGAGATCGACGAACACCTGCTTGCCTTCCGCGCTCTTCATATTCACCGTGATCGAGCGCTTGTTGCAGTTGAGCATCGTGAAGTACAGGCTGTCCGCGTTCGGCACGTCGCGCAGCTGACCGCGTGTGGCGTCCCCCTGCGGCGGCTCGAACTTGATGACATCCGCGCCCATCCAGGCGAGGAGCTGCGAGCACGTGGGGCCCGCCTGCACGTGGGTCATGTCGAGTATGCGTATGTCTTTGAGTGCTTCCATTCTGATCTCCAGAAATCGCGACTTATTTTTTCTTGGCGCTCGGATTGAGACTCGTGATACGGCCGCTTTCCGTCCCGGCGGTCTCGTCGATGACGGCGTTGATGAGAGTCGGTTTGCGCGAGCGGATCGCTTCCTCCATCGCCTTGCGCAGCTCGGCGGGCGTCGTGGCGTGCACGCCGGCGCCACCGAAGGCTTCCATCAGCTTTTCGTAGCGCGCGCCCTTCACGAAGGCTGTCGGCGCCGGATCCGGCGTTCCGCTCGGATTCACGTCGGTGCCTTTGTAGACGCCGTTGTTGTTGAGGACGACCACGCAGACCGGCAGGTTGTAGCGGCAGATCGTCTCGACTTCCATGCCGGAGAAGCCGAAAGCGCTGTCGCCTTCGACTGCGATCACCTGCTCGCCCGTCAGCACTGCGGCAGCTGCGCAGTAGCCCATGCCGATACCCATCACACCCCACGTGCCGACATCGAGCCGCTTGCGCGGCTTGTACATGTCGACGATGCTGCGGGTGAAGTCGAGCGCGTTTGCGCCTTCGTTCACTAGGATCGCGTCGGGATTCGCCTTGATGATGTCGCGCACGACGTTCAGCGCGCTGTGGAAGTTCATCGGCGTCGGATTCTTCGCCAGCGTCTCGCCCATTTTCGCGATGTTCTTGTTCTTACGCTCCGCTATCGCGTTCAGCCACTCGGCTGGCGGCTTCGGCCACTTCGAGCCCATATCAGCAAGCAGCGCCGAGACGAACGAGCCGATGTCGCCGACGACCGGTGCATCGATCCGCACGTTGCTGTCCGCTTCCTGCGGAGAGATGTCTACCTGGATGAATTTCTGTCCACCCCACGCTTTGGCGTCTTTGCCGCCCCAGGTCTTGCCCTTGCCATGCGAGAGCAGCCAGTTCAGACGCGCGCCGATCAACATAACGACGTCCGCTTCGGGCAGCACATACGACCGCGCGGCGGCAGCGGACTGTTCATGTGTGTCCGGCAGCAGGCCTTTGGCCATCGACATCGGAAGATATGGAATACCGGTCCGCTCGATCAGCGCACGGATGTCCGCGTCGGCCTGCGCATACGCGGCGCCTTTGCCGAGCAGGATAAGCGGACGCTTTGCGCCCTTGAGCAGATCGAGTGCGCGCTGCACTGCCTCGGGGGCGGGAATCTGCCGCGGCGCAGGGTCGATCACCTTGATGAGCGACTCCTTGCCCGCCTCCGCGTCCATCGTCTGCGCGAAGAGCTTCGCCGGCAAGTCGAGATAAACGCCGCCCGGACGACCCGACACCGCGGCGCGAATGGCGCGCGCAATGCCCACGCCGATGTCTTCGGCGTGCAGCACGCGGAACGCGGCTTTGCACAACGGCTTCGCGATCGCAAGCTGGTCCATCTCCTCGTAATCGCCCTGCTGCAGGTCGACGATCTCACGCTCGCTCGAGCCGCTGATGAGGATCATCGGGAAACAGTTCGTCGTCGCATTCGCGAGCGCGGTGAGCCCGTTCAGGAAGCCCGGCGCCGACACTGTGAGGCAGATGCCGGGCTTTTGCGTGAGGAAGCCCGCGATCGCCGCCGCGTTGCCGGCATTCTGCTCATGACGGAAGGAGATCACACGCATGCCTGACGCCTGCGCCATGCGGGTAAGGTCGGTGATCGGAATACCGGGCAGGCCGAAGATCGTGTCGATGCCGTTCAGTTTCAGCGCATCGATGACCAGATGAAAGCCGTCGGTCACTTCCAGTTTGGTGTCGGTCGTCATGTCCATGTCGAAATGCCTCGCGTTCTCGCCGTTAACGAACAAATGTCTTCCGGTATGGATCTGCCATGGCAGGTGAACAGGACCGAATTTACTCGGTTCATGGCAGATCGGGGCCAGCCGAATGTGGCTGTGATTTACGGGGCCTATGATAGGCGTCCTCGTGCGCAGACGCCCTTGACCACGGTCAAGATTCTCATGGCGGTACCGGGCGGGCCGGCATGCCTGTTCGCTGCGGTGCCGCAGGGTGACCAGGGCGATTTTCGCTATACTTTCGACCCGTCGCGGGTGGCCCTTGCGGCGGTCATAAACATGCCTCTGCTTCCACTCCATCCCGATGCCAGGATCATCCGCGTGCAGCTGCGGCAGAATCTTGCCCTGCGGCATCTCACGGCCGCCCAGTGGCAGGAGCTCGAGCCGCTGCTCGAAGTCGAGGATTACGCGAAAGGTGACACGCTCGAGAACCAGGGCGACCACTCGATGGAGCAGTACTTCATCCTCGACGGCATACTGAAACGCGTCGTATCGAACGCGGAAGGCAAGGAGATGATCCTGCGATTCGCGGCCGAAACGGACATCGACACGAGCTATGCCGCGTGGCGTCTGAAGACGGCGATACCGTACTCGATCCGCACCGTCACGAAAGTGCGGGCAGCGAAGCTCTCGATGCAGCAGTGGGTAAGCTTTCTCGAACGGCATCCGGCCATCCGGGGCGAGTTCGACCTGGAGATCATGAAGCTCATGAGTGAAGTGATGGCGCACACGATCACGCTGCACCTGCTCGACGCGAGCGGTCGCGTGCTACGGTTCATGCGCAAGCACCCCGATATCGCTAACCGCCTGCCAAAGAAGGAGCTCGCTTCCTACCTCAATCTGTCGCCCGAAACGCTCTCGCGTCTGAAGCGGCGCGGAAAGATCTGATCGCCTATGTCGATTGGTTCGGTCACTGCGGGACCGCTTTCTCCAGCCCTACTCCGCCTGCCTGAAATCGCAGGTACTCGAGGCGCCACGCACGCTTGAGCGCCTCGGGCACCTCTGCGATGACGTTTACAGTCTCGCGCGCGTCAGCCGTCAGGTCGTACGCGTATTCTTGACCATGTTTAGTGTCGACCCAGTACTTCCAGCGCCGCGAAGGGTCTCTGTGGTCGACTAAACCTGCGGCAGATGCCTCCTGGAAATACGTATAAGCCCGACCATGCTTTTCCTGCAGACCCACGCCTGACCACGTTGGCGGAGCGGATATACCCAGTTCCACGAGTATCGTAGGCGCAACGTCGACCTGCGAAGCCACGACGTCTCCGCGCCACACCGCCGCCGGCTGATAACCGTAAGCGATGAGGAGGAGCGGAATGCGCAGCGCCTCCTCGGTCACGCTTTGTGCATGGGCATAGCGGCCACCTTCGCCGAGCGATTCTCCGTGATCGGCGGTGATAACCACGAGCGCGTCCCGGAGATAGGATTTGCCGCGCAGGATTTCGAGCAGTGCGCCGATCATGGTATCGGACTGCACGACTCCGTTGTCGTAGAAATTGTCCACCAGTGGCGCGCGGCGATTCGCAGGTATGGCATAGGTCGCCGAAGGACGAAACGGAGAGTGTTCCTCGTACCGCTTTCCCAGAACGTGCGTCGACATCAGATGAAACTGGATCATGACGGGCGTGCCGTCCCACGGTGGCAGCTCCGCGGCTTTCTCGAGCACGATACGGTCGTCGTTCATGTAGGCGCCACGCCGCACCGATCCGTCGAAATAATGGTCGACATGACCGTAGAACTGCCTGAGTCCGTAGAAATTCGAATGATCGCCGCCGAGGATCATGTGGATACGGTAACGGTGGAGCCTGAGCACTTCGTGCAGTGAAAAAGGTCTCGCGGAGAACTCGTGAACGTACTTCGAAGTGAGCAGGCTCAGAAGCCCGCACGCCGAAGCGCTGCACGTCGAGCGCATCTCTGCGGGCACGCGCACGAGTCCCGCGGCCGCGATACGATCCAGGTTCGGTGTCGTCCGACGCGAATAGCCGTAGACGCTCATGCGATCCGCCCGTAACGCGTCCACGACGATGAGAACAACGTTCCTGCCGATCACCGAGCCCGCGGAGCGGTAAGCCGCACGGGCCGTGTCTTCCACCGCATCCAGCCGATCAGCACGCATTGGATCGATGGCCACCGTTTGCAACAGGTGCACGGCGCCGGTCGGAAAGAACGTCAAGCTGAGCGGTTCCTTCTGGTGCAGCGGCGGGAAAGCCAGAAACTGATAAATCTCGACAGCGCAGACGATTGCTCCGGCGACCATGATCAGATTGACAAGCCGCGGCGCGGCCGACCGTGCGGTTTGCGTGATCCAGCCAAGTCTGCTCCCGAGTAGCCAGGCCGTCGCAAACACGATCAAGTATGCCGCGACAAGCGCACCGGCCGCCGCGTACATCGGGACTCCCAGCGCATCGGCCAGCGCAGTGGCCTGGCCGGCATAGCTTCGGATCAAGTCCCACGAAATCACTCGGCCCCATGATTCCAGACCAATGATGACCAGCGTGTAATACACCAGCATCGTCGCGATAGCCGTTGCAACGAGCAGCGCCGAAACAGCACGCGCGATAGGTGGCGGTTTGAGGAAAGTCGCGGCCGCGAGGCGCAGGAGTGCGACGCCTAACCAGGCGAAGAGCACGAGCCGTAAATGCGGCAGTATCGCTTCGGGTGCGCCGTGCAAAGAGCGGTTGTAGTAGTAGAAGAGAAAAACGACAGGAGTGGCAAACCAGAGGGCCAGGTCGAGAAAAACCCTCGCGAAAGTTGAGCGCCAGTGCATCGAACTGGATGTCGAGGGGAAACTGGGCTCCGGCGCCCGACTGCTCAGCCCATTGCAGCCGTTGTTGCGGGCTTGCGATGGCGCGCGCGCCACCGGCTGAATAACGGCCAGAAGAGCAGGACCAGCGCGAGCGCCATGATGCTGCCGACCAGCCAGTTGGAAAAGAAGATGCGCAAATCACCTTGCGCCATCAGCATCGCCTGCCGGAAAGCGTCTTCTGCACGGTCGCCCAGCACGAGCGCGAGCACGAGCGGTGCCAGTGGATACGCGAGCTTCTTCAGAACGTAGCCGGCGATGCCGAAGAGCAGCATGAACCAGATATCCAGCATCGCATTGTGAACGGTGAAAGCGCCGATCGCGCAGATCACCACGATGATCGGGGCGATGATCGAGAACGGCACGCGCAGGATCGCAGCGAAAAGCGGCACACAGGTGAGCACGATGATGAGCCCGGCGATGTTGCCGAGATACATGCTCGCGATGAGGCCCCACACGAAATCCTTCTGCTCGACGAATAGAAGCGGGCCGGGCTGAAGACCCCAGATGAGGAGCCCGCCCAGAAGCACTGCTGCCGTCGGCGAACCCGGAATGCCGAGCGAAAGCATGGGCAGCAACGCCGAGGTGCCCGCGGCGTGCGCGGCGGTCTCGGGCGCGACTACACCTTCCAGCTCGCCCGTTCCGAACTTGGTGCCGTTGGGCGATACGCGCTTCGCAACGCCATACGACATGAATGACGCGGGCGTCGCACCACCCGGCGTGATTCCCATCCAGCAACCGATGAGGCAGCTTCGCAGCGACGTTGCCCAGTACCGCGGCAGTTTCGCCCAGGTCTGCAGAACTATTTTCGGGTCGATCTTGGCGGAGCGCCCGGAAAACGACAGACCCTCCTCCATCGAGAGCAGGATTTCGCCGATGCCGAAGAGCCCGATGACCGCGATGAGGAAATCGAAGCCCCGCATGAGCTCGTGCCAGCCGAATATCAGCCGCAGCTGTCCCGTCACCGTGTCGATGCCGACGGCGGCGAGAGCGAAACCGATCATCATCGCCGCCATGATCTTGAACGGCGGCTCCTTGCCCATGCCGATGAAGCTCCAGAACGTGAGAAAGTACACCGCAAAGAACTCGGGGGGCCCGAACTGAAGCGCAAAACGGGCGACGAGCGGCGCGAGAAAGGTGATCATGATGACCGCCACCAGCGCGCCGATGAACGAGGACGTGAAAGCAGCGGTCAGAGCTTCTCCGGCGCGCCCCTGCTGCGCCATGGGGTAGCCGTCGAACGTCGTCGCTACAGACCAGGGCTCCCCGGGGATATTGAAAAGTATCGATGTGATCGCGCCGCCGAAAAGCGCGCCCCAGTAGATACAGGAGAGCATGATGATCGCCGAGGTCGGCGGCATCGTGAACGTGAGAGGCAGCAGGATCGCGATGCCATTCGCCCCGCCGAGCCCCGGAAGCACGCCGATGATGACGCCCAGGCTCACGCCGATGAACATGAGCAGAAGGTTGAATGGGGTCAACGCAACTGCGAAGCCGTGAAACAGTGCGGCGATGTCTCCCAACTGCTTTCCCCTGTCCGTGCGCGGTCAGTAACCCAGAAACGCGAGCGGATTGAATGCGCCTTTATAAAGCGGCACCTGGAACCAGATCTCGAATGTGATGAACGCGAGCGCGCTGACTGCCAGGCCGACGAGCGCGCTTCTCAACCAGCTGTATTTGCCCAGCCAGACCATGAAGCCTGCGATGTAGATTGCGGACGCCGTGTAGAAGCCGATCAACTGGATCGCTCCGACGTACAACAGCGCCGGCAGCAGCACCGAAAGGACCTGCCTTAGCGGCTGCCACTCGACGAAGATACCGTCTCGCTTGTCGGCGCGGCCGAACAGCGCCTGAGCGGCGATCACCGCCGTGGATACGCAGATCACCAGACCGATATAGAACGGGAAATAGCCGGCTTCGGGCCCGTCGGCGCCCCACTTCGCACCGAGACGCCGACTGTCGTAAACGACGAGCGCGCCGAGCGCAAATATGACGAGCGCCACCACGACTTCCACGGTACGGGTGCTGATGCCGCCCGCGCGTGGTTCCGGAGCCTGTGGAGGTTCACTCATCTACGTAGACGGTCGAAGAAGATTTCCCACTCGCCCCTCCCCGCGTCGGGGAGGGTTGTTCTATTCGCATCAGCGGTCGGGACCGCGTGACGTTACGGTTTCGCGAGGAATCCTGCTTCCTTCATGAGGCTCACGTGCTCCTGTTCCGCTTTTGCGACCCAGGCGCCATATTCCTTCCCGCTCATGAAGGTCTGATTGAACGCACCGCGCTCCATGAATTCCTTCCACTCCGGCGTCTCGCGCACTCGCCTGAAGAGATCCACGTAATAGTCGACGGCGGCCTGCTGCACGCCCGGCGGCATGAAGATGCCTCTCAGCATCACGTAGTCGGTCGGCACGCCGGCTTCCTTGCATGTGGGAATGTCGTTCCAGGACATTTTCTCCGTCACTCTGCCCTTGTACGGCATGCGGGTGTCGTCGAATACGCACAGCGGCCGAAGCTTGCCTGCCCGCCATTGTGCGACCGCCTCGATCGGATTGTTGACCGTGGAATCGACGTGCTTGCCTACGAGCTGCGTCGCCACGTCGCCACCGCCTTTGAACGGTATGTAGGTGAACTTTGCGCCCGTGGCTTTCTCCAGCGCGACGGTAATGATCTGGTCCTCCTGCTTCGAGCCGGTGCCCGCCATCTTGAATTTGCCCGGGCCCGCTTTTTTCGCCGCGTCGATGTATTCCTTGGCGCTGTTGTATGGCGTCTCGGCGTTCACCCACAGCACGAACTGATCGAGCGCGAGCATCGCGACAGGTGTCAGGTCTTTCCAGTTGAACGGCACACCTGTAGCAAGCGGAGTCGTGAAGAGATTCGAGAGCGTGATGATGATCTTGTGCGGATCGCCCTTCGAGTTCTTGACGTCGAGAAAGCCTTCCGCACCCGCACCGCCCGACTTGTTGATCGGGATGAGTGACTGCTTCATGAGGCTGTGCTTCACGACGATGCCCTGCAGCAGTCGGGCCATCTGGTCGGCGCCGCCGCCCGTGCCGGCCGGGATCACGAATTCGACGGGTTTGGTCGGTTCCCAGCCCGCCGACGCAGCGGTGGCCGGGGCGGAAACGACAACACTGAATGCGGCTAGAAGCGGCAGAAAGCCGCGCAAGCTCCAACGCTGAGTACGCATGTCACCTCCTCCTAGATTGTGAACGCTGCCGGGGCGTGCTTTATGCCGCCGGCGTCATATCGCCGGGGCGCGCGGCCTCCTCGCTGCGCGGTATCTTCGATCAGAGCCCTGGAAAACGAATTGACCCGGGTCAATTCTCCGGAAATTCTACTGCAGAGTAACAACGCGCGGACCCGCGGGAAGGTTGATTTGCGGTAACCGTACTCGTAGTGCTTTCCCGGACAAGGCGTAGGGCGTAATTGACGCGCACCAGCGTGCGCCTACTCGGAGTCAGCCCGGCGCAGTAACGTGAGCGCGAGCACCGCCACGCCGTAGAGCGTCGGCAAGCGGCTACCCGAAGGCAGCTCCGCAAACCCGAGCCGCACGGCGATCCAGACCATGCGGAAAACGCCGAGCTGCTTGCCAAGGAAGAGCCGGCCGCGATCCCGACGGGCACCGGCGTGAACAAATCCCGGAGGGAAAGCCCAGCGAGCGAAACTCCGCGTTTGCGCACGCAAACACCGGCAGGATGGCGAATGCGACGACCGGGTGCAGATCAGCAGCCCGGCTTCAGCTGCTTCGATGCGGTCACTCGAGCGGCCGCAGCCAGAAGCTGCGGCCGCAGTAGCGCGCGACCTACTTCACGTACGGCAGCACCCAGATCAGCATGCCGAGGATGTAGCAGATGAAGCTCGAAAGGAGCGCGAAGGGGAGGGTCCACTTGAGGAACTCCGTGAGCGGTACCTTGCGTCCCTCTTCTTTCTCGCTGATCGAGAGTGCGACGTACAGCGCTGGCGCGCCGGCAACCGTCAGGTTGCTGCCAAGCGTGCCGCACCAGAGCAGCATCCAGTAGAGCGGCCACGGCTCGACGCCCGCCTGACCGAGGTCGCGGATGGTATAGAGGAACGTCAGGATGTAAGCGTCGTGCTCGACGAGGCCGACGATGGGGATGGTGATCCAGTAGAGTAGCGTGACGCCGAGAGCGTAGTTCTCGGCGAAGATAGGTTTGATGGCGCTCGCCAGGTGCTCGAGCACGTGCGTTTTCTCGAGTCCGCCCACCAGCGCGAACAGCGCGATGTAGAAGAAGACCGCGCGCCAGTCGAGCTCCTGGATGATCTCCTCGAATCGTGGCGCCTTGGTGCGCTCGCCGAGGACTTCCAGTATCAGCACCGTGACGACCGCGCCCGTCATCGCGATCAGTCCGAGCTGAACGCCGAGGTGTTCGCGCATGGACATGCCGAAGACGGTCAGCAGGAACATGCCGACCGCGACGGTCGCGAACAGCTTGTCCGGAATGACCGCCTCGACGCCCGACTCCGCCACGGATTTACGCACGCCGGCCTTCCTGAAACCGTACCACCACATGAACGCGAGCGTCGCGAGGAACGTCACCATCAGGATCGGGAACGACGACGGGCGGCCCTGGTGCCAGATGAAGTCGAAGAACTCGGCCCCGGCGACGCTGTGCAGCATCTGCGGCGGGAGGTCGCCGATGATCAACGCCGAGCCCATGAAGTTCGCCGCGAGGCCGATCATCAGCACGAGGGGGAACACCGGCAGTGCCAACGCACGAGCGAGTGGCAGCGCGACCGGCGCCATCATGAGGATCGTCACGACGTTGTCGACGAACATCGAGATCATCCCGGCGAGGAACGCGAGGATCATCACGAGGAAGCCGGGTCGGCCGCCGGAAAGCTTGAGCGCCTGTAACGACAGCCAGCTCGGCACCCCCGATTTGCCGAAATACCCGGCGATGATCCAGATGCCGACGAGAATGGCCATGACGTTCCAGTCGACGAGCTTGAAGGCGTCGGTCTCGGTCATGACGCCCATCCAGATCATCAGGGCGACGCCCACCAGAGCCGCCGCGGTACTGTCGATCCAGTTCGCGACGACGGCAATGATCGTGATGAAGAACACCGCGATCGTCAACCATTGCATCAATTCCATTCTTATCTCCCCTCTTTTGCAGACTGTTCGTTGGCTATGCCGCGACGGCGGACATGAGCGCTGATGTTTCGCCCACGGTTGACGGAGCCTTGTGGCGCGCATCCGGCGCCCAGCCGAGTACCACGAGCATCACAAAAAATCCGATCACATATGCCAGTGCCACGTGCCATCCGAAACGCAGCCAGCGCCCTACGGACTTCGCTTCCGGGAACATGTTCGAAAGAGCCACACCTGCGGATGATCCGAACCAGATCATCGAGCCGCCGAAACCGACCGCATAAGCGAGGTACCCCCAGTCATAACCGCCCTGCTTCAATGCGAGGGCGGTGAGAGGGATGTTGTCGAATACGGCGGAGACGAAACCGAGCCCTAAAGCCGTCTGCCACGACGCCGCCGGCAACCTTTCCACCGGCATGAGCGAAGCGCAAAGGATCAGCGACAGCAGAAAAATGCTGCCGAGAAACGCGCCCGGCAGCAGATCCCAGTCGGGCTTGCGTAAAGGTGTAGTGAGAAGGATCGCCACCCACACCGCGGCACCGATAAACGGAAAGCTGTCCGAGAGATGATTGAAGCGCAGGTTCACGACCACGTTCGTTACGATCGCCGCGGCCAGGATGATGGCGACCACGCCAAGACGCCCCCAATCGAGCCTGCCGGCGGTCACCGCATCTTTCACGATCGGTGAGTAGGTGTGCTGCTGCAGGGCGGCCGGGATACCGCATATCACCAACGCGATTGCCGCCGCCACATATGCATCGAATACCTGGATCGCGGGAACGCCGGCGATCCACATCATCGTGGTCGTGGTGTCGCCGACCACGCTACCTGCACCTCCAGCGTTCGATGCCGCCACGATCGCGGCGAGATAGCCGATGTGCACCTTGCCGCGAAAGACGGTCATGGCCATCGTGCCGCCGATCATCGCGGCCGCGATGTTGTCGAGGAACGAAGAAAGCACGAAAACCATCACCAGCAGCCAGAATCCGCCCCACCAGCTGTCGGGCAGGATCTTGGGCAGCTCGTCGGGCACGTGACTGTCCTCGAAGTGCTTGGAGAGCAGCGCGAAGCCCAGCAACAGGCCGAGCAGGTTCGTGAGGATGATCCACTCGTGGGCCATGTGGCGCGCGAGGCCGGCGAAGCCGGGGCCGGTCTTGAAGCCGGTGAAGCCGAGCTTGTAGAGCGTGATCACGCCGAGCCCGATCAGCGCGACCTGCAGCGTGTGGTGATGAAAAAGCGCCACGCCGGCCAGCGTGAGCGCGAACAGCACGAAATCGACCGGCACCCCGAGGCCGATCGCGGCCGCTCCCACCACCAGCGCGCCGACGAAAATGCCGCGCTCGCGCGAGAGCAGGCGCAGCGCGACCGACTTCATGCCGCCTTCAGCGCGACGAGCACCTCATCGAGCATCTTCTTCGCATCGCCAAACAGCATGCGGTTGTTGTCCTTGTAGAAGAGCGGGTTGTCGACGCCGGCGTAGCCCGAGGCCATGCTGCGCTTCATCACGATCGAGCTCTTCGCCTTCCATACCTCGAGCACCGGCATGCCGGCGATCGGGCTCGACGGGTCTTCCTGCGCCGCCGGGTTCACGATGTCGTTGGCGCCGATCACCATCGCGACGTCGGTGTCGGCGAAATCCTCGTTGATCTCGTCCATCTCCATCACGATGTCGTAGGGCACCTTGGCCTCGGCCAGCAGCACGTTCATGTGTCCCGGCATGCGCCCGGCCACGGGGTGGATCGCGTAGGTCACCTCGATGCCGCGGGCGCTCAACATACCGGCCAGGTCCCGCACGGCGTGCTGGGCCTGCGCCACCGCCATGCCGTAGCCCGGCACGATGATTACGTTCTTCGCGTTGCGCAGCAGCTCGGCGGTTTCGGTTGCGCTGATCGGCGAGACCTCGCCCGCGGGTGCCGCGCCTGCGGCGGCGGGTG
>DASRIK010000219.1:0-2414 GCA_035650035.1 Burkholderiales bacterium
GACCTGGCGGCCCGTCGTGAGCTTCGCGATTGGCGTCACCATCCTGAGAAGATCGACTTGCTGCGCACTTGCCTGTCCCGCTTCCGCGCGTCCGAGCAACTCGACCACGAAAAACGTGAGGTGAAACGCCGCTTCGAACTCCGCCTGGAGACCCGCGAGGGTGTCGAGATGCAGGGGTTTTTCCGCCAATGCCGCGCCGAAGGCCACGCGCCGCCGCGCGTAATCCCGCGCGAGCGCAAGCCCGCGCCGCATGAGCGCGACCGCGCTCACGCTGTTCCATGTACGCGTCACGTTGAGCATCGGCGCGATGTTCTTCACGCCATCCGATGGGCCGCACACGAGCTGCGCCGGGGCGCCATTCAGCTCGAGCTCGGCGGTTGGGACCTTGCGTGTGCCGAGCTTGTCCTTCAGGCGGTTCACCGCGATGGAATTGAGACGCCCTTCGGCGTCGCGCGTTTCGACATAGAACAATGCGAGGCCGCGGCCACCCGGTGGATTTCCCTCAGGCCGCGCAAGCGTCAGCGCCATCTGCGATGCGATGGCTGACGTGAACCACTTGCGTCCATAGAGCTTCCACGTGCCTTGTTCCTGCCGCGCTACGGTGAGGCTCGTGCCGACATCGGAGCCGCCGCTTGCCTCCGTCATCCACTGACCGCTCGTCCAGAATATCGCCGGGTCCCGCGCAGTGAGACGCGGCACGGCGTGTTCGATGAGCGCAGCGTTACCGGACGCGTGCAGCGCCGCCGCAGCGCCATCGGTCATCGCAAGCGGGCAGCTATAGAGATCCGTCGACGGCGTAAAGAGATACACGAGCGCGAACTGATGGATGCGCGAATAGGCGCCGTGCGAGCGCTCGTACGGTATCGCGATGAGGCCATCTTCCGCTGCGATACGCTCCGCTTCGCGCCAGAGCGGCGTCACCTCGATGCGGTCGACGCGATTGCCCCATGCGTCCCACTGGATAAGCCGCGGCTCGACATTCCGTTCGGCGAGCTGCTGAACGTACAGATCCGCGCCCGCGCGTTCGCCCATCCCGGCAAGCTGTAATTCGATTTCTGCCCGGACGTCGTCCGGCAGCGCACGATGGAGATACGACCGCAGGACGCGATCGTCGTGGTATTGATTTTCGAGCTGCGGCGGTGGCTGTATGAAAATCATCCGTGCCATCTTACCGCCACGTCCTCAAGCGCGCAGCAGGCCGAGCTCGAGAGGCCCTTCGAAAAAGCGCGGAACGGACTGGAGGAACGCGTTTGCCCGCTCTTTCGTCCAGCCGCCGAATTCCACATTGCGCCTGAACTTGTCTTCGATCTCCTCACGCGTGAGCGGCTCGTGCGCCCCCCCGCGAATGTGAGGCTGGCGCTCTTCGACGACGCGGCCGTCCTTGAGCGTCATGCGGACGTGGCCGGTGAACGCTTTCGGATAAGGGTTGTTCGGATCGACGACGTAGCGCACTTTCGACGCAAGGGCGAGGATCCGGGGATCGCGCACCGTGTCTTCCGTGAACGCGGCGAGCCCGGCGCCGCCGGTGATGAATGCGACGGCGATATTGAACGGGGTACTGAACTTCGCCGCGTACTCGTTCGCCGGGCGATGCTTGGCTTCGAGCGGGTCCCATAGCCGGTGCACGTAACCCTCGGCGGTCTCGCAGAGAATGTCCGTCACCTCTTCCGGCTGTATGCCTTTTTTCGAAAGACGGATCGCGCAATCGATATAAGGCTGATTCATCGTACCGGTGGCATACGGCTTGAACGTAATGCTTTCCATATACCAGTGGCGCCCGAAATCTTCCGTGAGCACGCCGTAATCACCTTCGGAGGAATGCGCGAAGGCTTTGAAGAGTCCGTGTGTGCCCTCGAATACAGTGCGCGGCCCGAGGAATCGCTGCTGGCCAAGTCGCGCCGCCTGAACCCCCGCCTGCGCTGCCCAGCCTGCGTGCAGGCGCTTCGTCCACGCACCTTCCGCGAGATACTCGATAATGCCAGCCGACAGGCTCCCTGCCACGCCGAGCGCATCCACAGCGCCGCGGCGGTCGAGCCCCAGCGCGACGCTCGCCGCAAGCGTGGAACCCATGGTTCCCAGTATGCTCGTCGGGTGAAAACCGGCTTTGTGTATCGCTTTCGGTATGACCATCGAAAGACGGCACAAGCTTTCGATGCCGGCCACCATGCCGACGAGCGCAGCGCCGCCGTCGCGACCAAAGCGCTCACAGATCGCGAGGACCGCCGGCGTGATCACCGCGCTGCTGTGCACCGGTCCGCCTTCGAACGTATCGTCGAAATCTTCGCCGTGCGCCGCGGTTCCGTTGATGAGCGCGGCCTGGTCCGGTGCGTACGTGGTCGTGTGCCCGATGGCCGTGCAAGGACCACCCGCGTCGACCGACGCGATCACTGATTTCATGTAGTCGGTGCCGCGCG
>DASRIK010000220.1:0-2441 GCA_035650035.1 Burkholderiales bacterium
TGCCGGACAAAACCGCGCGCGTCTCACAGCCGCGCGACATGAAGCTCATCATCGAGAAAAACGTGCAGGTGCCCATGCGCGACGGCACGCTGCTCTATGCGGACATCTTCCGGCCGGACACGACCGAGAAAGTGCCGGTCATTTTCAATACGAGCGTCTACCAGAAAGACAAACTGTGGGTTCCGCCCGCGGATCTCGAGGAGGAAGCGAATCCGCACATGAACTGGGAGACGGTCAATCCGCTGTGGTGGTGTCCTCGCGGATACGCTGCCATGCGGCTCGATTCCCGCGGTGCAGGACGATCGCCCGGGAAGTCCGAGCCGAGCTCCTATCAGGAAGCGCTCGACACGTACGACGCGATCGAATGGGTTGCGAAGCAGACGTGGTGCTCGGGAAACGTCGGCATGCTCGGCATCTCGTACCACGCTTCGTCGCAGTGGCGCGCCGCGAACATGCAGCCGCCGTCACTGAAAGCGATCATGCCCTGGGAAGGACGTGCCGACCAGTACCGCGACCAGGCCTATCACGGCGGGATTTTCGCGCTCGGCTTCATCGGCAACTGGTGGCTCACGCATACCGCGCATCATCTGCTCGGCCGGCCGCGCAGCTACAATCCCGATGCGTTCCACAACGACATGATGTGGAACTACATGCGCAACGATCTCGATTCCGAGTTCTGGCGCATGAGCAGCGCGCGCTGGGACCGCATCACCATACCGGTGTACAGCGTGGGCAACTGGGGCGGTTTCTCCATGCATCTGCGTGGGAATACCGAGGGCTACATGCTCGCAGCCTCGAAGCACAAGAAGCTGCGCGTCCATACCGGCACGCACTTCCATCCGTTTCATTCCGAGGAAGGCCGGATGGATCAGCTGCGCTGGTTCGATCACTGGTTGAAAGGGATCGACACCGGCATCATGGACGAGCCGGCGGTGAAGCTCGAGATCCGCACGGGAGGTAGCACCGAGCGCTATCGATTCCGTTACGAGAATGAATGGCCGCTCGCGCGCACACAGTGGACGAAGGTCTATCTCGAGATCGAGCGCGAGCCTTCGGGTGACGCGCACGCCGCGGAAGGCACGCTCACATGCGAGGTTCCACAGAAGGAATCGAAGCTCACTTACTCCGCATCGGGTGCCACGAAGGCCGGCATCGCCTCAGGGTCTTCACTTGCGACGACGCATGGAAACACCGGACGCACGGGTGTTTCGTTCGAGTCCGAGCCGATGCCTCACGATACCGAAGTCACGGGCCCGCTCGTGCTGAATCTGTGGGTATCGAGCACGTCCGAGGATATGGATATCTTCGTGACGATCCGCAACATCGATCCTGCGGGCAAGGACGTCTGCGAAGTGGGCCAGCACGGGCAACCCATCCCGTGTGTGACGAAAGGCTGGCTGCGTGCTTCGCATCGCAAGATCGATAAAGAGAAATCGCTTCCGTACCGGCCGTATCACACCCACGATGAACGCTGGTGGCTCAAACCGGGCGAGCCGGTCGAATGCCAGATCGAGGTCTGGCCGACTTCGATGGTTTTCAAGCAGGGACACAAGCTGCGCGTCGATATACAGCCGCGCGACGGGGTGGGCAGCGCGCCTTATACGCATTACCACGCGGATTACAACGCGGGCGCGGAAAACACGATCTATTCGGGTGGAGACAAACTGTCCTGGCTGCAGGTGCCGATCATCCCGGCGAAGTGATTAAATCAGGCCACGATCTCGAAAGACTTCCACCGCGATCCGCAAGCTCGTCCCCGCCGCCGGCCAGCCGAGATAAACCGCGCTGTGCAGGAACACTTCGGCAATCTCTTCCGGCGTCGCGCCGTTGTTGAGCGCGCCGTTGATGTGGCCCTTCAGCTCGTCCGAGCGGTTGATTGCCGTGAGCATGGCGATCGTCACGAGGCTTCGCGTTTTCAGCGGCAGCTGGGGCCGCGACCAGATCGTGCCCCACGCGAACTGCGTGACGATCTCGTTGTGCTGCTTGGTGTAAGGGTCGTCGCTCGCCTGGCGCCGCGAGACGTGCTTGTCGCCAAGCACGCTCTGGCGCGTTGACATGCCTTTCTGATACAGCTCGTCGTCCATGCTACTGCAGGGGCGAGAACGCCGACGGCATGACGATCTTGTTCTCCTGCGCGACGAGCTCGTAGTCGCGGCCGCCTTCCTTGATCGCTTTCTTGCCTGCCGGCCACAAGCCGGTCGCCTGCGCTTTCTTGCGGATCTCTTCGCGCTGATCGAGGCTGTGATACGGCCAGATGTGCTGGAAGGTGTTCACTTTGCCGAGCTCGCAATGCCATACGGCCGTGACCGGGCCGAACTCGAGACGCACGTTGATCGCCGATTCCCAGTTCTTCTTGATGGTCGGGAGCTCGCCGCCGGCGAAATGGTAGGTGCGGATTTCGAAGAACGGGCCCTGTTTGCCCGGCTGGATCGGCTTCATGA
>DASRIK010000221.1:0-4367 GCA_035650035.1 Burkholderiales bacterium
GCTCGTGCATGAGGATGAAAGACTGCAGGCGCGAATCAACCAGCTTCACGACCGCCTCGAAGCTACGCTCAAACAGGCGGTCCGCTTTGCCGTGACCCAGCAGGAGCTCGCGCCCGAAACCGACGCGGCTGCATGCGCGAACCTGATCCTGAGCTTCGTCACCGGGCGCTGGCATCAGTATGCCAAGAGCGGTTTCAGGCGCGACCCGGTGGAGCTCTGGAACCGGCAATGGCGTCAGCTGATGGAAGGCGTCGCGGCGTAAACGAGGCCACACGGCGCTCATCTAGCGACCGGTGCTGGTCCCGCAGACGGTGCAGGCGCTGTCTTTCCTGAACTTGATCGTGCGCAGCTGCATCGTGAGCGCATCGATGAGCAGCAAGCGGCCTGTCAGCGCTTCCCCTGTTCCCGAAAGCAGCTTCAACGCCTCGGCCGCCTGAATTGTCCCGACGATGCCGGTGATTGGTGCGAAGACGCCCATCACGGCACAACGCACCTCTTCCTGATCGCCCGATTCCGGGAACAGACACGCGTAACAGGGTGCCTCCGGTTGCCGCATGTCGAAGACGGCAACCTGACCGTCAAAACGCACGGCGGCGCCCGAGACCAGCGGCTTGCGGAGCCGCACGCAGGCGCGATTGACCGCGTGCCGGGTCTGGAAGTTGTCACTGCCGTCGAGTACGACGTCGGCCTCCGCCGTGAGCTCCGCGATCCGGCTTTCGTCGACACGCTCGGGTATGGCGACGATCTCCACTTCCGGATTGATCGAACGGAGCGTCGCGCGCGCGGATTCGACTTTCCTCAGGCCGATCGATTCGGTGCGGTGGACGATCTGCCGCTGCAGGTTCGTGAGGTCCACGGCATCTCCGTCGCAGATGGTGATCCGTCCGACGCCGGCTGAAGCGAGGTACAGGGATGCCGGGGAACCGAGCCCGCCAGCGCCGATCAGAAGCGCGCGCGACGCGAGCAGCCGTTCCTGCCCTTCGATGCCGAGCTCGGGCAGGAGGATGTGGCGGCTATAGCGGAGCAGTTGGTCGTCGTTCATGAGAGGGGTGAGGGCAGGCGGGTCCAAAGCAAAACGCCCGGACTGTGCCGGGCGTTGTGCTGAGTGACCGAGCGTCAGTTCACTTTTGCCGTTGCCGTCGTGTTGCGTGTCTTCAGGAACGCCACGGCCTGATTGAGCTCGTAATCGTGCGCCGACACGATTTCTCCCGGCTCGGGCTTCATCAGCTTCTCGTCGATATCCTGAGGCCGGGGAGTTGGCTTGAACTGATATTTCTGGACGGCGGTGGCGAGTGCTTTCTCCTTGTCCTTGTCGGTCGTCGCGGAGTCGATCAGGTGCTTGGTCAGGTCCGCTTCCCGGAGCTTGAGCGCAGCGCGCTCCGATACCGCGTCATCCAGCGGAATGTCCGGCATGATGCCTTTCGCCTGGATCGAGCGGCCTTTCGGCGTGTAGTACCGCGCGGTCGTGAGCTTGATCGCGGTATTGTTACCGAGGGGCAGGATCGTCTGCACCGAGCCTTTGCCGAACGTCGGCTGGCCCATGACGACCGCCCGGTCGTGGTCTTGCAAAGCGCCCGCGACGATCTCGGAGGCCGAAGCCGAGCCCGCATTCACCAGCACGACCATCGGAACGGTCTTCGCTTCCGGCGGCAGGCGGCGCAGGTAATCGTCTTTGAGACGGCCACGCAGGTAATGCTCCGGGCTCGCGTTCAACTTCATGCGCGAATCCTCAGTGCGGCCGTCCGTGTAGACGACCAGCGCGTTCTGCGGCAGGAAAGCGGCCGACACGGCAACCGCGCCATTCAGCAGGCCGCCCGGATCGTTGCGAAGGTCCAGCACCAGTCCGCGCATGGCCCCCTGGTTCTGCTTGAAGAGCGCGTCGACGGCTTTCGCGAGATTCTCGCCCGTATGCTCCTGGAACTGGCTCACGCGGATGTAGGCGTAGCCCGGCTCGAGCAGCTTCGATTTCACGCTCTGGATCTTGATGACCGCGCGCGTGAGGGTAACCACGACGGGCTTGGGCTCGCCTTTTCGGACGATGGTCAGCGTGATCTGGGTGTTCGGCTTGCCGCGCATGCGCTTCACAGCGTCGTTCAGAGTCATGCCTTTGACCGACGTGTCGTCGAGCTTCACGATGAGGTCCGCGGGCTTGATCCCGGCGCGGGAGGCTGGCGAGTCGTCGATCGGAGCAACGACCTTGACGAAGCCGTCTTCCATACCCACCTCGATGCCGAGGCCGCCGAATTCACCCTGGGTGCCCACCTGCAGCTCGCGGAAGGCTTCCTGATCGAGGTAAGCGGAATGCGGGTCGAGGCCCGTCAGCATGCCGTTGATCGCCTCGGTGATGAGCTTCTTGTCTTCGACCGGCTCGACATAGTCGCTCTTCACCCGGCCGAACACCTCGGTGAAGGCGCGGAGCTCTTCGATCGGCAGCGGGAGGGCCCCGCCGTCGCGTTGCGCGACGGCCGAATAATTGAGGCTGATCGCGACGCCAATGAGAACGCCGACGACGATCAGGCCGAATTGGCTGAATTTATTGCGCATTAACAACCCCCTAATGGCACGAAACAAGGACCGGCGCTCAGGCATCTGCCGCACGCTCGCTCGATTTCACCTGCGTGGGACCCAGGACATTGGATCGAAAGGCCGACCTTCGTGCCTCATTTCAAAGTATAAACCCGAATCCGCCTGGCCGCCGCTGTTGCCCACGGTAGCAATGCGCTCACCGCGGCGGATCACGTCGCCGACCTGCTTGTACAGCGTCTCGTTGTAACCGTAGAGGCTCATGTAGCTGTCGCCGTGATCGACGATCAGGAGGTTGCCGAAGCCGCGCAGCCAGTCCGCAAACACCACCCTGCCGCCGGCCACCGCCCGAACTTCCTCGCCGCCACGCGCGGCGATGAAGACCCCTTTCCAGACGACGCCGCTATCCTGCCGTGGACTCCCGAAGCGGCTCGTGAGTTCCCCGCGTACCGGCAGCGCGAGCCGGCCCTTGAGCTGCGCGAACGGCCCTTCATCGCGGGCGGGTTCCGGCACCCGGTCGTTACGGCGCCGCGGCTCCACGCGCGCACGGGCCTCGCCGGCACTGCGGCTCTTCGGGGCGCGGGCGATCAGCCTCGCGAGCTGATCCACGAGGGTCGTGAGCCGTGCTTCGTCCTTTTTGAGGTTTCCGATCTCGCGCTGCTGCTGCGCGATGTCGCGGGCGATCCGGGTGAGCGCCTGGGCACGGGCCCGCTGTTCCCGCTCGAGCCGTTTGCGCTGGCGGGCTTTTTCCGCCGTCGCGAGGGCGAGCTCCGCGGCTTTGCTCTCGGCTTCGGTGGCAAGGGCCTGCGCGCGCGCAAGATCTGCGCGCAGCGTGGCGATCAATGCGGCCTGCGCGCGAGCGATGTAGGTCATGTAGTGGAGGTTGCGTGCGATCGCGTTCGGATCGCGGCCGTTCAGGAGCACCGCGAGCGTGTCGGGGCGGCCCGCCGCGTATTGCCTGTACAGCACATCGCCAAGACTCGCCCGCTGCGCTTTCAGGCCCGCCTCCAGACGCTCGATTTCGCGCCTGAGCTCGACAAGCCTCGCGCCCGCATTGCGCGAGTGCTCGTTCAATTCGGTGACCGCACGGTTCGCGTCCGATATGGATTTTTCCGACGCACGCAGCGCGTCGACTGCTTCCGTGCGGCTTTCCTCGGCCGTCGCGAGCCGCTTCTGGATGGCTTCGATACGGGACTTGAGATCGCGCAGCTCTTCCTGTGCACCGGCGGCTTTGCTGGCGCTCGACGTCGCCGCGACAGCGCTGCCCCCTGCGACCAGCCCGATGCAGCAAAAGAGCGAAACGGCGTGGCGGATCAAGCGAACTTGAGCAGGGGCTTGCCGGTCATGTCCGGCGGCGGTGGCAGGCCCATCATCGCGAGCAGGGTAGGGGCAACATCCTGCAAGGCACCGCCCTGCGCGATTTTCGCCCTGCGGCCGATGTAGAGCAGCGGCACGACATTCAGCGTGTGGGCGGTGTGGGGCTGGTGCGTGGAGGGGTCCTCCATCATTTCGGCATTGCCGTGATCCGCGGTGATCAGAACTTCACCGCCCACTTCCCGCATCGCGTCGACCACGCGCCCGATGCATTCGTCGAGCACTTCGATGGCGGCTTTTGCCGCCTCGAGGTTGCCCGTATGTCCGACCATGTCGCCGTTCGCGTAGTTGCAGACGATCGCATGGTATCGGCGGCTCCTGATCGCGTCCACGAGCTTGTCGGTCACTTCCCGCGCGCTCATTTCCGGCTTGAGGTCGTAAGTCGCGACTCTCGGCGAAGGTACGAGAATGCGGTCTTCCCCTGCGTACGGCGTCTCGACGCCTCCGTTGAAGAAGTACGTGACGTGCGC
>DASRIK010000222.1:0-13605 GCA_035650035.1 Burkholderiales bacterium
CAACGAGTGCATCGAGGCCGAGCGTCTGCACACCTCGCGCAAACTCCGGCGAGAGATCGCGGACCGAGCCGTCCGGCATCCTGACGTTGAGCGGATCGCCTTTGCTGGTCGTTCCGAGGAAGGTGCCGCCCTCGCGCAGGAGGCGCCCGTCGAACATGTCGGTCGAGAGCTCGCGGAAACGCGGCGGATCGTCCATGAGGCCGGCCGTGCCGTCGAGTATCCCCAGCACTTTCCAACCATAACCCTGAATCGCGTGGTAGGTGACGGCGCGTATGACGGCGTTCAGGCCGGCGCAGTCACCGCCGCTCGTGAGGACACCCAGCTTTTTTATGTTTGACATCGCTCGAAATCGACGCAATCGAGGGGCCCGTGCACGCGTCCCTCACGACTTCAATGCCGCCGCGGCGAGGCAAAGCCAGCCGGCGAGGAACGCCAGTCCGCCTAAAGGCGTGAGCGCCCCGAGCCAGCGTACGCCGGTCAGGGCGAGCGCGTAAAGCGTGCCGGAAAACACGACAGTCCCGGCGACGAATAACCAGCCGCTCGCCGCCGGCAGCGTTCCGGGCCAGCGGGTCACCGCCCACGCACAGGCTAACAAGCCGAGCGCGTGATACATCTGGTATCGCGCACCCGTTTCGAATACCGCGAGCATGTCCGGTGTGAGCCGCGCTTTCAATGCATGCGCCCCGAATGCACCTGCGGCCACAGCAATGAACGCCGAGCACGCACCCAGGGCAAGGAACACGCGATCGAGCGTCACTGTGTCTGCATTTTCTCGAGCTGCTCCCGGATCCGCTGAATGCGGTTCGCTGGGCTCGGATGGGTGCTCGCGAATTCTGGCTGACGCGCACCCCCCGAAGCTTTCTCGAGCACCTGCATGACCGCAATCATCGCGCGGGGATCGTAACCGGCCTCGCGGGTGAGACGCAGTCCCAGCGAATCCGCTTCGAGCTCGTCGTTACGCCCGTGCTTCATATGGATGAGGCTGCCCGCGAGATTCGCGAGTTGCGCCGCATCGTAACTGCCGCTGCCGATCACGACCGCACCGATGATTTGCTGCGTGAGCTGCTGCTTCGCGAGTTGCTCGGCGGAATGCCGGGCCAGCACATGGCCGACTTCGTGGCCCAGCACCGCGGCCACTTCGTCTTCGCTGTTGAGCAAACCGAGCAATGCTTCGGTAATGAAGATCTGGCCTCCAGGCAGCGCGAATGCATTGACGGTCCGTTGATCGGCAAGGACATAGAAGTCGTACTTGTAAGGTGTCTTCACTGCCGAAGAGCGTTCGACGACGCGCTGACCGATGCGTCTTACGCGCTCTGCCGCGGGGCTTTTCGACAGGCCGCCCATCTGCGCCGCCATCTGCGGCGCGAGCTGCCGGCCGAGCGAGACTTCCTGCTCGGGCGTCATGCGGATGTGCTGCTTTTCACCCGTGATCGGGTTCTCGGCAGTCGTGGAGCAGTACGAGATGAATCCGAACGCCGCGATGACCAGGGCAATCAACCAACGTGCTGAGTGCATGATTAACAGCCTTCCGTGAGTGAGTCGATGAGATCGCTTTGCCGTCCGGAGCTCACCACCATGAGCGTAATCGATCCGACGGAACCTGCTCCAGAGCGGCGAAAATCCGCAGTGGCGTACGTGACGCCGTTCTTGACTCGAACCACGACGCGGGCGGCGCCCTCGCCGGGCGTCACTTCCGCCGCCAGCGCGCTGCTATGTTCTTCGGCGTTACGCGCGAAACAGCGCGCGGCGCGCTCGGGCGACTGCTGCGAACGGAAGCTGTGCGTGCTTCCGTACGTTCCGCCGTGTGATTGCGGCTGGGCGCAGCCCGTGAACGCCATGAGGATGGCGACCCAGAACGGCCAGCGCACCGTGTGGCGGCAAGTCATTGAAGCGGCGGGGTATAGCCGCGTATGCGGTGCGTCATCTTTCATGTGTGCTGGCGATTCCCGTGTCGCGGGACGTGCAAGCCAGCGGCGTGCCGTCTCGCGTAGCGGCAGCGGCGAACGCGTGCTAAGAGTCCCTCATTACGTTAGGCACTCTAAAGTCCGGCGGCATCAGCAATGTAGTTCCCCAGCGCAGCCCAGTCATGTTCTCCGTAGCCACGGCCGATCGCGGCGAGATGCTGCTCCCGCATGACCGCCGCCATCGGCATGGGCACCCCGGTATCGCCGCCGGCCTGAAGAGCGAGCTCGACGTCCTTGAGCCCGAGCTTCAGCGGAAACGTGGGATTCGACGGCGGATCGATGATCAGTCTGCCGTAGTTCTTGTAGGCGGGCGCGTTGAGGGACGTGCTCGTGATGATCTCCAAAAACTTCGATTGCGCCACCCCCGACTTCGCGACGAGCGCGAACGCTTCCCCGAGGCTTTCGATGACCGTGCCGAGCAGATAATTGCGCGCAATCTTGACGACATTCGCCTGCGTCGCGTTCGCGCCGAGATCGAACCACTGCTTGCCCAGCGCTTCGAAAAGCGGCGTGCAGCATGCGATGGCGTCTCGCGGACCGGCCGCGATGATGTCGAGCTGACCGGTCGCCGCCGCCTGAGGGCGCCCGAACACCGGTGCGGACACGTAAGCCGTGTCCGAGTCCGCATGCAGCGTTTTGAGGCGCTCCGCCATGCGCAGGCTCACCGAAGCCATGTTGAGATGGATCGCGGAGGCCGGCACCCGGCTGACGAGCTTCGGTGCGATCCAGACAGACTCGATCGCGGCATCGTCGGCGAGCATCGTGATCACGACGTCTGCATTCAGCGTTGCCGCGGCGTCATTCGCGACGTGCGCGCCATTCTCCCCGAGCGCTTCGGCGGCTTCGCGCGTGCGGTTCCACACGACGAGCTCATGGCCGCGCTCGATCAGCCGCGCGGCCATGCCGCGGCCCATCTGACCCAGTCCGATGAATCCGATTTTCATCTGCGTTGCGCCTCCAATTCCAATCTCGATCTAACGGTTTGCCCAACCCCGAACCCGCGTGCCAACATACGCCGCAAGGAGGAGGGCCTATGAAGAAAGCCGTTCAGGTTTCAGGTCTCGCTGGCCTCGTGCTGTTCTGCTTTGCCGCGCAGACATTCTCACAATCCTACCCGAATCGCTCCGTGCGAATGGTCATACCGTGGCCGGCTGGCGGTATCACCGACGTCATCGCGCGCGGCGTCAACCTGCATCTCGCGGAAGCGTTGGGGCAGCCGATCGTCGTGGACAATCGTCCGGGCGCAGGCGGCACGCTTGGGGCCGCGATCGTCGCCAAAGCGGCGCCCGACGGGCACACCCTGCTCATGCACGACATCGCGAGTCACTGCATCGCCGCTTCGCTGTACACGAAGCTCACCTACGACACCCTCAAGGATTTCGAGCCGGTCGGGATGGTCGCCGGCTCACCCATGGTGCTGATCGCAAATCCATCGCTCAAGGTTCGTTCCGTTCCCGAGCTCATCGCGCTTGCGAAATCGAAGCCGCGGCAGATCAACTACGCTTCGTCCGGCTCCGGCTCGATCACGCATCTTGGTGCGGTGCGACTGGAGCGCATGGGCGGCATCGAGCTCATGCATGTGCCTTTCAAAGGCAGCATACCGGCTGCGGCTTCTGTGCTGAGCGGCGAGACGGGGGTCTCGTTCTCGACGATTCCCGCTTCTTTGCCTCACGCGAAAGCGGGCCGGCTCGTGCTGCTGGCGGTGTCGTTTCCCAAGCGCTCACCGCAGATTCCGGATGTGCCGACACTGGCTGAAACGCTCAGCGGTTACGACTTGGGACTGTATTCAGGCCTGTGGGCGCCGAAAGGCACTCCCGCGAGCGTCGTGAAAAAGCTTCACGCTGAAGTGATGGCGGCGCTCGAACAGCCGAAAACAAAAGAGATTCTGACGGCGGTTTCGGCGGTACCCGGCACGATGACGCCACAACAGTTCAGCGCCTTTCTCGCTAAAGACACGAAGGAATGGGGCGAGATCGTGCGTGCCTCCGGTGTGAAAGTCGAGTAAGGGGCGGCGTCGCCGGCGTCACGCTGTATTCGTACGGTGCACCACCGGCTTATGTAAGGAGCACTCATGGACCTTGGCATCAAAGGACGGTCGGCGATCGTCACTGGCGGCAGTCGCGGCATCGGCCGTGAAACAGCGCGACAGTTTCTCGAAGAAGGCGTGCGGGTGACGATCTGCGGCCGTAACGGCGGCACGTTGAATCAGACGCGTGACGAGCTTGCGAAAGCGACCGGCGGCGAGATCCAGGCGGTCGTCGCCGACATGACGAACGAGGGCGACATCGCGCGGCTTGTTGAAAGCGCCACGCAGCGCTACGGCACGGTCGACATGCTTGTGAACAATGCTGGGCAGATGTATTCGGGCCGCTATGCCGTCATGACCGACGAAGGCCTCAAGCGACAGTTCGAGACGAAGATCTTCGGATTCCTGCGAGCGATCCGCCTCGTCTATCCGATGATGAAAGCGCAGCGTTGGGGCCGGATCGTCAACCTGATCGGCGGTGCAGGCAAAGAGCCCGATCCGTATATGTTCGGGAGCGGCATCACCAACAGCGGCCTGCTGAACATCACGAAGTCGCTGTCAACAGAATTCGGTGAGGACAACGTGCTCGTGAATGCCGTCTGTCCCGGCTGGGTCGACACCAACCTCTGGCGCCGCAACGCGCAAGGCCTCGCGCAAGAGCTGGGCGCGCAATCCGAAGAAGAAGCGCGCCGCCAGGCCGCGCGCAAGAACTCGCTCAACCGCTTCGGCAAACCCGAGGAGCTGGCGAACGCGATCGTGTTCCTCTGCTCGGAGCGGGCGAGCTATATCACCGGCGTGTCGTTGAACCTCGACGGTGGGCGACTGAAATCACTCTGGTGACCGGTTCTGTGCGGCCGGATGGAGGCGGGTGTAAAGCTACTCCGCCCTGATGCCCTGTTCCTTGAACACGACGCGCCACTTCCTGATTTCCCGGCCCAGGTGCGCGGCCATCTCCTCGGGCGTGCTCGCAACGACGTCGAAGCCGCGATCCTGCCAGCGCTTGACTGCGTCAGGCGTCTTCATCACCGCCCGTACTTTTTCGTTGAGCGTGGCGATAATTGGCGCCGGTGTGGCCTTCGGCGCTGCGAGGATCTGCCACGTCGTGAATTCATAGCCCGGCAGGCCAGCTTCGGCCATCGTCGGGATCTCCGGTGCGCTCGGGTTGCGCTTGGTTGCGGTGATGCCCAGCGCCTTCAGCTTCTTCGCCTGGATGTGCGGGAGTGCTTCGGGAATCGCGTTGACGAAGTACAACTGTGTCTCGCCGCTGAGTGTCGCGATCGTTGCGGGGCCGCCACCTTTGTAGTGCACGGGGAGGAGCTTGATCTTCGCGATATTGTTCAGAAGCTCGCCCGCAATGTGCGGGTTCGTCGCCGCGCCTGCCGTCCCGTAGGTGATCGCGCCCGGTTTCGATCGTGCGAGCGTGATCAGATCCTTCATCGAATTCACCGGCAGCGAGGGATGTGCCACTAGAACGGACGCAACGGAAGACAGAACTGAAATGGGTGCGAAATCGTTGATGGGGTCGTACGGCACCTTCTCGTACGCGAACTGGTTCGTCACGAAGGGCAGAGTGTTCACGAGCAGCGTGTAGCCGTCGGGCGCGGCGTTCTTCGCAAGCTCTGTGCCGATCATGCCCGAAGCGCCGCTCCGGTTGTCGATGACGACTTGCTGGCCGAGCGGCTTGCTCAGATCCGCACCCACCAGGCGCGCAACGAGATCGACGCTGCCGCCCGGCGGGAAGGGCGTGATGATGCGGACCGCCTTGCCCGGATACTCGGCCGCGAACGTGCACGCCGCCGCGAACGCCAGGACCATCAATGAAAGCGCTCGTTCCATGGATATCTCCTCCGGCCGATAGGATAGCGTGACGCGCAGGGAGGCTATTGCACGGTCGCAAAAAAAGGCGTCTGATGTGCACGCACCCCTCATGGAGGAGACGTAACCATGTCAGCGCATCGCATGTTGACGGTCGTTTCCGCAGGTCTCGCGCTCCTCGCTGCGACCGCAGCAGGTTACGCAGCCGAGACTCGGGCACTCGAAGGGTCAGGGCGGGCCTACCCCGTAAAGCCGATCCGGCTACTCGTGCCGTTTCCGCCGGGTGGTTCGGCCGATCCCCTTGCACGCGCGTTCGGCGCCTGGTTCTCCGACAAGTTCGGCGTACCTGTGGTCGCCGACAATCGGCCGGGCGCCGGCACCGCGATCGCACACACGCTCGGCGCCAGGGCGGCGCCCGACGGCTACACGCTGCTGCTCGGCGCCTCCTCCGGGATGAGTACCAACCCCGCCATCGGACAGAAGCTCGACTACGATCCCGTCAAGGATTACGCCCCGGTGGGGCTGGGCGCATATGTGCCGCAACTCTTCGTCGTGCATCCTTCCGTTCCGGCCAAAAGCATCACCGAACTGATCGATCTCGCGAAGGCACAGCCGGGCAAGATCAACTTCGGCACGCCGGGTATCGGCAGCGTGGGACATCTGAGCGTAGCGTTCCTCAACACGGCAGGCGGCGCGAAGTTCACGCACGTGCCATACAAAGGTGCGGGCCCGGCGGTCATCGATCTCGTCGCGGACCGCATCCAGGTGTTCGTCGGTAGCGTCACGGGCACTCAGACGCAAGTCTCCGCGGGGCGGATCCGCGCGATCGCGACAGGTCATATCAAGCGATTGCGCAGCATGCCCGATATGCCCACGGTCGCTGAATCGTTCCCCGGATTCTCCAATGACGGCTGGTATGGAATCGTCGGGCCCGCGGGCACGCCTGCGCCCATCGTCGACAAGCTCAACGCGGAGATGAAGCGAGCATTGGCGAATGCCGAGTTCACCAAGCACATCGAATCGCTCGGCATGGAGCCCGCGAGCAGCACGCCGGAGGAGCTGCGCGAGTGGATCCGCAGCGAGCTCGCGCGCTGGAAGAAAGTGGTGCGCGATGCGGGTATTCAGGCGCAGGGCGGGTGAGGGAAGATACGCGCGCGTTGGTCGTTTGCGTTTCTATTCGGGTTGGATGCCGGCCGACTTGATGACCTGACCCATGCGCGGCATCGCCGTTTTCACGAGCTCCGCGATCCGTTCCGGCGTGCTGTGAAGCGGCGTAAGCCCGAGGTTCGAGAACTTCTCCTGCACGTCCGGCGATTTCATCGCTTTCTCGATTTCGCCGTTCAGCCGCTTCACGATCGGTGCGGGCGTGCCTTTCGGCGCTGACATCGCCCACCACGTTTGCGGGAACCAGCTTTTGATCCCGGCATCTGCCATTGTCGGCACGTCGGGGAGAGCAGGCGAGCGCTGCTCGGTGCTCACCGCGAGGGCACGGAGCCGGCCCGCTTTGACCTGGGGCACAGCAGGTGCCATGTCGGCGAACGTCATGTTGATCTCGCCGGCCACGGTCGCGCCGACCGCCAGCACGCTGCCTTTATACGGCACGTGCGTCATCTTGGTTCCGGTAGCGTTCTGAAAAACTTCGGCGACGATGTGCTGCGTTGTGCCGATCCCGCCCGATCCCACCGTGAGCTGCCCGGGTTTCGCTTTCGCCAGCGCGACGAGATCGAGCGCGGTTTTCGCCTGGACCGACGGATGAATCACGAGAATCTGTCCGGCAGTCGCGAGTTGGGAGATGTGCACGAAATCGTTGACCGGATCGTAGGGAAGCTTCTTGAACAGAAACTGGTTCGTCACCATCCCGCCCATGCTGGAAAGCAGCAGCGTGTATCCGTCGGCCGGCGCTTTGGCGGCGAGATCGTAGCCGATCGTGCCCGTTGCGCCGCCGCGGTTGTCGACGACGAATTGTCGGCCGAACGCTTCCGAGAGCTTCTGAGCGACCGTGCGCGCGATGATGTCGCTCGTGCCGCCCGGCGGGAACGGTGCGACGAAGCGCACGGGTTTCGTGGGGTATTGCTGTGCATTTGCCTGTGCCAATGCACCGCCGGTCGGCAGCATGCTGCAGATCACCAGCAATGCTTTGCCCAATGCGTTCATGATCCCGCCTCCTCGGATGGTTGAAGTGATGCCGTATCGTTCTCGAGCTTCTAGCGGCCGCGACTTTGAAGCAGCCCGTTCGCCTCTCCGCGAGAGCGCATGCGCTCGCATTGGGCCGCATTCAGCCGCGCGTTTTCGGGTGCCGTCTCGGCACGCATGAGGTTGCCGGGCTCGTCCGTGTGGTCGCCACTGTCGGAGAGCACGTGCACGAGCTCGTGCGCCAGCGCGAAGGGAAGGTCACGCGCGCCGTGCGCGACCCACACTGTGTTCACGAGCTCGGGCCGTCGGGCCGAATTTGCATGGCCGACCGCTTCCGCGTCGAAAGCAGGATCGTTGCGCGTGTCTTCGACGAAAAACACAGCGGGTCTCGGCGTATCGAGATGGCGCAGCAGCTCTCTCGACGTGGGCGTATGGAAATACTGGAACGAGGGGGGCGCGTCGATGATGCGCAGCTCGGCCGCGGTAACGGTAATCCCGCATTGCGCGAGGAGCCGCGCCGAGCCAAGCACCGCACCGATGATCTCGTCCTGCTTCCATCGCGTGCCGCGGAACGTGTGAGCGTAGAGCTTGAGCTGATGCGTGCCGTTGGGAAGCGGAGCGAGCTTTCGCGCGTCGATCGGATGCACTTCGAGGACTCGTATCGTCTCGGCGGCAGACGCAACGCCCGCAGCGGCAAGCAGCGACAGCGCAAGCCAGCGCACGACTGCAGTAAAACTCAAAGCACGAGCTCGACGAGATAGGGACCGCGACGTGCAAAACCGCGCTCGAGCTGCTGCGCGAGCTCCTCGAGCGTTGTTGCGCGGCCCCCTTCCACGCCGTGGCCGCGTGCGAGCGAAACCCAGTCGAGATCCGGCCGGTCGAGCGTGAGCATGTCGGTCGCGCGCTGGCCCGGCGTG
This sequence comes from Burkholderiales bacterium, assembly GCA_035650035.1. GTDB lineage: Bacteria > Pseudomonadota > Gammaproteobacteria > Burkholderiales > SG8-41 > JAQGMV01. The sequence continues at coordinate 8,856 of DASRIK010000222.1, forward strand.
CCCGCGCCCATGTTGCGGAGCTCGCCACGCAGGACCTGATACGCGCGGTTTGCGAAAATGATGACGGTCACGTCGAGATTTTCGCGCGCCATCGTCCACAGCGCCTGCAGCGTATACATCGCGCTGCCGTCTCCTTCGAGGGCCACCACTTTACGATCGGGCGCCGCAACCGCTGCACCTGTGGCGATCGGAAGCGCCCAGCCGATCGACCCGCCCATGATGTTGAGCCAGTCGTGCGGCGCCGCACCCGCGAAGAACATGCCGAAGTTACGACCGATCGTGATCGACTCATCGACCACAATGGCATTGTCCGGAAGCAACGCGCCGAGAACCGTGGCAATACCGTCCGGCGTAAGGCTGCCGCCCGGAAGAGCTGGCCGCTGCCGCTCGTTCACATGCGCCGGACGTGTCTGATTCGCGCCGACCGCGCTCGCGAGCGCATCGAGCGCAGATTCAAGATCTTCTTCCACGCCGCCGAGCTTGGTAACCGCCGTGCGTTCGTCGATGAGCACGCTCGGCTTCCCGGGATACGCAAAAAACGATACCGGCGTGCGCGCGCCGGCCAGCACGAGCCGGCGCGAGTCTTTCATGGTCGCCAGAGCCTGATCGACGGGGTACGGGAGGCGATCGACGCGGACGCGGCCCGCGCCGCCTTCAGCGCGCGCGTTGTTGTATTCGGACATGAGCCGGCAGCCCGTTTTCGCCGCGATACGTCCTGCGTGCTCCAGCGCTTTGCCGCGCAGTGCGGCGCCGCCGAGCATGAGCATCGCGGGCTCACCGGATGTGAGCGCGCGCGCTGCGTCCTCGATCGCCGAGGCGGGCACGCGCGTGCGGGCGGGCGCCGGCTCCGCTTCGCTGATCCCGTGCCCTTCGCCCCACGCCGTATCTGCCGGCGCGATCAGCGTCGCAATGTGACCGGGCGGCCGGCGCGCTTCGCGAATCGCGTGCGCACAAGTCGTGGCGAGCGTCTTCGAGTCGGTGGCAGTGCGCACCCAATGCGACATCGGTCGCGCAACGCCTTCGATATCTGCAGTGAGCGGCGCGTCGTGCTTCAGGTGATACGTCGCGTGCTCGCCCACGATGTTCACGATGCCCGAACGCGCTTTCTTGGCGTTGTGCAGGTTCGCGAGACCGTTGCCGAGCCCCGGCCCGAGATGGAGCAGGGTGCACGCGGGTTTGCCAGTCATGCGGTAGTAGCCGTCCGCCGCGCCGGTGACGACGCCTTCGAACAGCCCGAGCACGCAGCGCATGCCTTCGACTTTGTCGAGCGCCGCGACGAAGTGCATTTCCGACGTCCCCGGATTCGTGAAGCAGACGTCGACGCCGTTCACCACGAGCGTGCGCACCAGGCTTTCTGCGCCGTTCATTCGTCCTCCTCCTTTTGTCAGCGCCACATTATGCAGTTGTTTTGGTAAAACACCACCCATGAGAACCGTTGCATTGCCTGGGGGCGAACGCATGCCGGCGTTCGGCATGGGCACGTGGTACATGGGCGAGGACACCGCGAAGCGCGCCTACGAAATCGCAGTGCTGCGGCACGGGCTCGACCGCGGCGTGACGCTCATCGACACGGCGGAGATGTACGCCGATGGGAATGCGGAAGAGCTGGTCGGCATCGCGGTCGAAGGCCGTCGCGACGACGTTTTCCTCGTGAGCAAAGTCTATCCGCACAATGCGACTCGCCGCGGTGCAGTCGCCGCGTGCGAGCGCAGTCTGAAGCGATTGAAAACCGACCGCATCGATCTCTACCTGCTGCACTGGCGCGGCTCGGTACCGTTCGAGGAAACGATGAACGCATTCGCCGCGCTCCAAGCCGCCGGCAAGATTCGCCACTACGGCGTCAGCAATCTGGATCTCGCCGATATGCAGGAGCTCCGGTCGGTGCCGGGCGGCCGCGAGGTCCAGACGAATCAGCTCTTGTACAACCTTGTTCGTCGCGGCATCGAATGGGATTTGCTGCCGTGGATGCGCGAGCGTCGCATCCCCGTGATGGCCTACTCGCCGATCGAACAGGCGAGGCTCGCTCGGAATGCGAAGCTCACCGCGTTCGCGCGCCAGCACGGCATGACCCCGGCGCAAGCTGCGCTCGCATGGCTCCTGAAAGATGACGACGTGATCGTCATCCCGAAATCGGCGCATCGCGAGCGGCTCGAGGAGAACCTCGGCGCACTGCGTATCCGCCTTTCGGAAGAACAGCTGAAGGAGCTCGACCGGCTTTTCCTGCCGCCTGCCGGACCCGCTCCACTCGAGATGCTCTAGCGGGGCATCACTGTGGCTTCACGCCCGACTCCCTGTCGACCTTTGTCCAGCGCAAAATGTCCTTCCCGATGAACGCGCTGACTCATCGCGCATGGGCCGGGTCACTCGGTCCGGTAGACGTCGGTTACGTTGCGCAGTCCCTTGAACTCGACGGCGTTGCCGCAGCCGTCCCGGCAGGTCATGAGCCTCTGCTCGCGCACGGTCCCGGCCTGGCGCGTTTCGGGCTTCATGATGAATTCGACACCGGCCTCGCTCAGGCGACGTGCGGTCTTCTCGAACACCTCCAGCGGCATGACAACGCCGAAGTGGCGTAGCGGCGTTCCCCCGCCCTCGCGAAGCTTCGTGCCCGTGTCGCCGACAACGTCCCCAGGCGCGAGATGCGCGACGATATGGTGACCGAAGAAGTTGAAATCGGCGCGGCCCGGCAGCTTGCGGCCTTCGGCACAGCCGAGCAGGTCGCCGTAGAACCTGCGTGCGCGATCGAGGTCGTCGACCGCAAACGAAAAATGGAAAAGCGTATCGATGCTGCCGGCCATGTCTCCTCCTGACGTCGCTTCGACGGTTCGCGAAGGAGTTTAAGCGGCTTCAGCCTTCGGCGTCACGGAAGAGCGGGAGTTGTTCGTCGGCTGCAACGCCGCAGTCGGGGCGGTGCGGCGGCGTTCGCTCGTAAAGCGCGAGCATCTCGCGCCCGTGCTTGGTGAGCGATATTTCGCCGAACTGTCTCTCCACGAGACCCAGTATGAAAAGGCGGCGTAGCTCGGCTTTGGAGAGCTCGCTGGCGCCGTTCGAGACCTTTTTGAGCGCAGCCCATTCCAGCGCTGTGCGTGGTACGCCGCTGTACGCAACCGGGTCCGCCATTCGAATGAAAGCGCGCCGCTCCATGGATCTACCGTTCAAGTTCCATGGGGGCCACGATGGCTGCCAAGTTTCACTCCTGATAGGTCGTCTTGCGGGCGGAAGCGGTTTCCACGTTCGTGACCAATGGATGAATGGACAGCCGGTTTACAGCCGAAGTTTCAGATGTTTACGCGCGGAAGCTCAGATGGCGCCTCCGGACAGCGCTGCCTATTTAAGGCATTGCTCTAAGATTTCGAGCTACCCTACAGTTTAAAAGAGGTATTTTAGCCACGCGAGTTGTTTCATGGGAGGCCGATCACGCAAGCTCGGCGAGATCGCTCTCCAGGAGCCTTAACTCCGCGGCCAGCGCATTCTCCTCGAGGTGCTTGACGGAGCCCGTGCCCGGGATCGGCAACATGACCGGTGAATGCGCGAGCAGCCAGGCAAGCGCGACCTGAGCCGGCGACGCCCGAAGGCGCGCGGCGATGCGCTTCACGCGCGATGCCTTCACAGCACTCCCGGCGCCGAGCGGATACCAGGGAATGAACGCGATGCCGGCCTGCTCGCACGCAAGCAGCACGTCTTCGTCAGCGCGGTTCTCGATGTTGTACTCGTTCTGCACCGACACGACTTCGACGATGCTCTGCGCTTCCCTGAGCTGCTTCACCGTGACGTTGGAGACGCCGATGTGGCGGATCTCCCCAGCGCGCTGCAGCTCGGCAAGCGTTGAGATCGACTCAGCGAACGGCACTTTCGGATCGGGCGCGTGGAACTGGTACAGGTCGATGCGCTCCACGCGCAGTCGTTTGAGGCTTCCCTGGAGCGCGCGCCGGAGATGGGCGGGCGTTCCGCACGGATCCCAGCGCTCAGCCCGCGGTCGGAGCAGCCCGCCTTTCGTGGCGATGACGAGATCCTTCGGATACGGATACAACGCTTCGGCAATGATCGCCTCCGATACGTGCGGTCCGTAGCTGTCCGCCGTATCGAAAAAGTTATGCCCGACGTCGTATGCGCGGCGAAGGAGCGCGATCGCCGCAGCACGGTCTTTGGGCTCGCCCCAGATCTGGGGGCCACACACGCGCATGGCGCCAAAGCCGAGACGGTTGACCGTGAGATCGCCGACTTTGATGAGGCCGGCAGCAGCGGCAGGTTGCTTGATTTCGCTCATTGTCTCCCCTGACGGAAACCCGCTCCCCGCGTCCGGGGGGCGGCCTACTCCGGCTTGAGGCCCGCGGCCTGTGCCGCTTTCCTGTAACGCCCGATCTCTTTCGGCAGCAGATCCGCAAGCTGCGCAACGGTCATCGGCGCGGCTTCCGCGCCTTCGCGCTCCAGGAGTTGCTTCATCTCCGCGCTTACGAGCACTTTGTTCACAGCGCTGTTGAGCGTGCTCACGATACTTGCCGGCGTGCCCGCTGGTGCGAACAGACCCCACCAGTTTTCGTAGGTGAAACCCGGTACGCCGGACTCCGCGATCGCCGGAAGCCCCGGAATCAGGGGCGTTGGTTTCGCGCTGCTCACCGCGATCGCTCGCGCTTTGCCTGCCTTGACCTGCGACATGACCGCCGGTGAGCTTGCGATGATCGCGTCGACTTCTCCCGAAACGAGTGCGATGACGCCCGGCGCGATGCCCTTGTACGGGATGTGCTGCATCTTG
>DASRIK010000223.1:0-6610 GCA_035650035.1 Burkholderiales bacterium
CGCACGTTTGGCGATCCCGACCACTGGTCGGAGATGCGGCTGCGTGGAGAGCTGAGCGCGCAGGGGCGGATTGGTGAGCGGGTGAAATGGAAGCTCAGCGGGCGCGTCGATTACGACGCGGTTTATGACCTCTATGGCTTCTATCCTCCCGCCGTACGAGACGATCAACGGCTCAATTTCTTTGCCCGAGAAAACTACCTGGATTTCTCGGCGGGCAATTGGGATTTCCGCCTTGGCCGGCAGCAGATTGTCTGGGGAGAAATCGTCGGACTCTTCTTCGCGGACGTCGTCTCCGCGAGGGACATGCGTGAGTTCCTGTTGCCCGACTTCGACATACTGCGAATCCCACAGTGGGCTGCGCGCGCGGAGTATTCAGCCGAGCAGTTTCACGCTGAATTCCTGTGGATTCCGGTGCCGAGCTACGACAAGATCGGCAAGCCTGGCGCCGAATTCTTCCCTTTGGCGGTGCCTGCCCCGCCGGGATTCGCCACGACGTACCGGGGTGACACGCGCCCGGCCCGTACGCTTTCGAATACGAACTATGGCGTCCGCCTGTCCACATTGCGTGCGGGCTGGGACGTGTCCGCCTTCTATTACCGCAGCATGGACACGCAGCCGACCTTCTACCGGCAAAGCGTTCTTACTCCGGTGCCGACGTTGAGCTTCGAAGCCAGACACGATCGCCTCACGCAGCTCGGCTCCACGCTCGGTAAAGACTTCGGGTCCGTCGTGCTGAAGGCGGAAGCGGTATATACGCGAGGCCGCCGGTTCAACGTCTTTCGCGCGGCGGATGACGACGGCCTCGTCCCGCAAAAGACACTCGACTGGATCGTGGGTCTCGACTTCACGCTACCGGCAGATTCCCGGCTGAATCTTCAAATCTTTCAGCGGGTTTTCTTCGAGCATGACCCTGAGATCTTTTTCAGGAAGCGCGAGAACGGTTACAGCGTCTATTTCACGCACGACGTAACGAGTGCGCTCGAAGCGCAGGTCCTTTTCATTTCCAGCCTCGACCGTTCCGACTGGATGCTCCGGCCGAAGCTCGCATGGAAATTCGAAAAGAACTGGCGGCTTACGACCGGTGTGGACCTCTTTAACGGACCCCCGCTCGGCTTTTTCGGCCGCTTTGCGAATCGCGATCGCGTCTATAGCGAGCTTCGGTACAGCTTCTAGCTCCGACCGGTTCTTCAAACGTTCGACCGCAGGGCCGTGACGATCGGCGTACGGACCACTTTCGCGGCCGGCCACAGCGCGGCCACGATCGTTGCGACGAATCCCACCGCGAACGCTGTGACGAGGGTCGAAGGAACCAGCTGGATACGCGCGGTATAGCCGAGGTTCGCGTTCGGCGGCGGCGGCATCGGAATACCGATTGCCGAGATAAGCATTGCGAGGAGAACGCCGGCCAGTAGGCCCAACGACGACCCGACGACTCCCAGCAGAACGTTCTCCGTCACGATCAGCCGAAATACCTTGCCGGCGCGATCGCCGAGCGACATCATCGTGCCGAACTCTCCCACCCGCTCGAACACGTTCATGTTCACGCTGTTTGCGACGCTCAGCACGACCATGAGCAGCACGATGAACTGCAGGAAGCCGAACTGACGTCGATACAGCTCGACTGTCTTTTCATAGAAGTCGTTCAGCTCTCTCCAGTTTCTTACTTCGAGCTGACGCCCCTCAACGAGTTGCGCGACCCGCTCCGCAATGGCATCGGTGTCATCCGTATTATGGAGAGAGACCACCAGTGTGTTCGCGCGAGCGGATCCGAGCACTTCCTGCGCTGCATCGAGAGGAATGCGCACCGCGCGCGCATCGAATTCCTGCGAGAAGCTCTGAAAGACGCCTACGACTTCCAGATCGAGGTTGTTGAGGGCGCCTTCTGCGGTGCTGAGCAGAAGCGTCACACGGTCGCCGGGACTGAGATTGAGCGCCTTCGCGACGCCCTGCCCGATTACGGTTCCGTAGGCGTCGTTGTCGGCCAGCTGGCGCCCCGCAACAATGCGGATGAAGCTGCCCAACTTCGCCTCTTTCGACGGCTCGACACCTTCGCCGACGATCGGCCAGTCTGTCCGGCCGTTATTCAGCAGTCCGGAGAAATGCACCCGCGCCATCACATCGTCTATGCCTGCGCTCCCCACAATCTTGCCGCGCACGGCGGCAGGATTTTCGATCGCATACTTCTCCGGCGAACGAGAGCCGTAGCTGAAATAGCCCTCACGCGCGATTTGCAGGTGCCCCGATTGAGAATGGATGAGGGCTTCCCCGAGCTGAATATGAACGTCGCGCACGAAGCCGCCGCTTAGTACAAGTCCGACGACTCCGAATACGATGGCCGCCAGCGTCAGTGCAGTGCGCAGTTTCTGACGGAAAACGTTGCGGAGCGCAAGCTTCAGCATCGCGGTTTTGCAGTCCGTCAGCGGTTCTGCCTGAGCGCGTCGACGATCTGCATGCGCGAAGCTTTCCACGCCGGATAGACGCTTGCAGCTAACGCCGTGAGCACGGACAGGATCAGCGCATTCAGCGCGATCGGCCATGTGGCCCTGACCTCGGCTGTGTAGCCGAACGCCATCCCGGGTGCGGGCGGCATGGGAATACCGATAGCCGACAGCAATGCCGCCAATGCAAAGCCGAGGGTTACACCAATGACGCCGCCAATCGACCCGAGTAGCAATCCTTCGCACAGAAACAGACGCAGAATGGCACTCCGGCGCAGGCCCAGGGCCATGGAGGTGCCGATCTCACTCGTGCGCTCCATCACCGCCATCATCATCGAATTCGAGATGCTCAGCACGATGATCGCGCCGATGATCGTGCGCACGACGTCTATCTGCCGGGAAAAAAGCTCCGCTGTCTTGCGATAGAAATCGGACAGCTGATGCCATGAAACGAACTCGAGTACACTGCCAGCGAAGCGTTTTCGTAGAGAGGCAAGGACGCTTTCGGTGTGCGATGTGTCATCGAGCAGCAGAGCGTACGAATGCGAGCCGGACACCCTGAGAAGCTGCCGCGCCACCGTAATGGGCACGCGTAGCGCCGTATCGTCGTAGGCCTTGATAACCGTCGCGAAAATCCCCCGCACCTGTGCTTCGACGGCGTTGATCCCACCGGACGCGGTGTTCGCCAGCAATACCACGGTGTCGCCTGGCTTGGCACCGAGGTTCGCGGCAAGGCCTTGTCCCATGATGATTCCCCGGTGGTCGCTCTCGTCCAGCGATGTGCCGTGGGTAATAGTCACCCCGCGGCTGAAAAAACGCTCTTTGTCGGGTGCTACGCCTTCGCCTATGAACGAGATCGTCGTCTCGCCCTTGCTGATGAGTCCAGTGAACGCAACCTTCGGCGCCATCGTGCGGACCTCAGGCGTGCTTTCGATTGCCTGCAGAGCGGACGTACCCTCCGGCATCAGGTACGCAAAAGGATCGGAAAGGCCTTTCGTCTCATAATCCCGGAGCACCAGCCGGATATGACCCACGCCGGAGTGAATCAGCGACTCGCGACCGTACCAGAGGCCCCACTCGATGAAGCCGGCCGCGACGATTAGCGCGGCGACGCCCGCCGCAATCGATGTCGCCGCGGGAACGGAACGCCTGCGGTGACGCACCACGTTCTTCCAGGCGACAACGAAGTACTTTTTCATCCCAGCGGATTGCCCGGCCGAATCACGCCTGCGACCGCGGTTTTTGCGCCAGAACGTTGTAGGTGTTCCCGGACCGCACTTCCTCGACGATTTCGAAGCCTGCAGAGAGGACACGTTGCCTGATGTCGGTCAGCTCGTACGGTGTGTAGAGGATGCCCTTTTTCATTCCCCAGTCATTGATTCGTTGGGCGATCCGGTTGAAAGGAAAAATTCCTCCTGGGTAGAGGAGAACGTTCGCTGCAAGCCGGCCGCCCGGTTTAAGCACCCGCAAGACCTCTCGGAGCGAGGCATCGATTTGCGGAAAGCAATGGACCGCGTTGGCGATGTTGGCGGTATCGAACGAGTTGTCCGAAAATGGGAGTGCTGCGGCGTCCGCATGCTGGAGCTCGATGTCGTTGCGATCCTGAAAACGATGCATCGCCCCCGCCAGCATGCGCTCGGCGTAATCGACGCCCACGATCCGCACGAGAGGGAGCTTCTTCCATTTCCGCCAACGCAGCACCAGTTCGAGCAAAGTGCCGCTGCCGATTGCGACCTCGAGGTGATTCGGCCCCATGTTGTTGCCGAAAAATCGAAGCTGGAACCCGAGGGTGCTCCGATACGCGAACGTCAGGATGAAAAAGCCGCGGACGTCGTACCACCAAGGTTCCGAGGCATAAGCGCGCGCGATTTCATCGCGTGACTTTCCAGGCTGTGACTGCGATTCCACTCGATTTTTTTGCACCGCTGCCGGGTATGGGGCTGTATTCTATCCGCAACGAAAACGACGATATCGCGCGGTGCGCTCACGTTCACGAGTTCGCAGATCCCCCCTGCACAGAGTCGCCGCTCGCGCTGGCCTCGGTGGGTGTCGTCGCGTGCCGGATTGGTCCGCCTTGGGGCCGCTCAAGTGGTGTCGAGAAACCTTACACCGCAACCGGCCTGAACGCACCGGGCAAAGTTAAGAGCTTGTATTTAAGGTGTTTATAAAACTGGCATAGTGAATGCTTAGTTGGCTCCCGAAAGCCAGAAGTCATCGGGCCGAGTCCCTAGCCAACTTGGAGTGAATCGAATGAATAGCAAAAGTATCTTCAAAAAATCGTTGATGGTGGCGGCCTGCTCGGCAGCGCTGGCGTGCTTCAGCACCGGCGCTACTGCTCAGGTGTTCCCGGATTTCACGGTCACGGAAGGGAATCCGGCCAGCACACCAGGGGCATTTCCTCTGAGCTTTACGGCGGACAAGATCACGGGCAACTACGTTGAGGTCATCACGTTCGGCCCGGGTAACACCTTCCAGGTTTCATTGAGATGGAACGCCGGTCAGTATGTTGCTAACAACGGCGTCACCCCCGTCGTGTCGAACCTCGGAGCGTCCGATCCCGCTAACCCCTTCGCCAACCAGTATGGTTTGTATGCGCTCTTCACGGCGAGCGGCACGTTCGCCCCGGGACCCGGGGGAACGACAAGCTTTACGTTCAACCCGGGCGGCGGCAGCTCGCTGCAGGTATTTACCGATCCGAGCACGAACACCCTGTTCACCGCGCCCGCGAGTGGGGCAGCACCGTGGACAACGGCCAACGCTGGGGATGACATTCTGATTGCGACGGGTGCTGCTCTGGCCGGGGCAGGTACATTGGACCCGTCGCTGCCCACATGCGGTCCTGGTGGTGGCATCAATTGCGGAAGTTTCGGTACGACCACCAGCTTCGCCTTGACGGCTGCAGGGTCGACCTTGTTCACAGCGCCCATCCCGTTCTACAACCTTTCGTTCCAGTCCGGTCAGCTCAACAACTTTACGGTTGCCGGCACCCAGACGATCAACGGTTCGCTCGACGTGGTTTTCGGAACAGTGCCAGAACCTGCCACATTGGGGCTGCTTGGCGTAGCGCTGGCTGCGTTTGGACTCGCACGTCGCCGTCGCACGTAAGCAACTGTTTTTTGCAGTAAAAAAACCCCGGCAATTCGCCGGGGTTTTTTTTGCCATAATGCCGCGATGAAGCAGCACTTTGATTATTCGCGTGCTTTTTCGCGCAACATCGGCTGGTTAACGATAGAGGAGCAGGCTGTACTCCGACGAAGTCGCGCTGCGATCGCCGGACTCGGTGGCGTCGGAGGCCCCCACTTGCTCACCCTCGCTCGGCTCGGTGTCGGAAAATTTAACATCGCCGACTTCGATACGTTCGAGCTCCAGAACTTCAATCGCCAGGTTGGCGCCACCACGTCTACGCGCGGACTTCCGAAGACGGAAGTGATGTCGCGCATGGCGCGGGATATCAATCCAGAGCTCGAGGTTACGGCGTTTCCGGAGGGGGTCACAGTCGGAAACGTGGACGAATTCCTGAGGGATGTAGACGTCTACGTAGACGGGCTCGACTTCTTTGCCGTCGAAGCGCGGCGCACGGTTTTCGCGGCATGTCAGGCACGCGGCATCCCAGCGCTCACCGCGGCGCCCTTGGGCATGGGTGTAGCGCTTCTCTACTTCGCGCCTGGTGGCATGAGCTTCGAGGACTACTTCAGGTTAGAGGGGCAGCCGCGCGGGGAACAACTCGCCCGGTTCATCGCAGGGCTATCGCCCGCGATGCTCCAGCGGAAGTACCTGGTCGAGCCTGCGGCCGTGAACTTCCGCGAGGAGCGCGGTCCGTCGACCGCGATGGCCTGCGATCTGTGCGCTGGCGTTATGGGAACGGAAGTCCTGAAGGTGCTCTTGAGACGCGGGGCGATGCGGCCCGCGCCCTGGGGATTGCAGTACGACGCGTATCTACAACGCTTCGCCCGGACCTGGCGTCCGTTCGGAAACGCGAATCCTCTGCAGCGCCTGATGCTCTTGCTGATTCGGCGCACATTGCAGGCGCAATAGCTACCTCGCGATCACGCGTACGTGCCCGTGTGTGCGCTTGCGTTTCATGATTTAGATTAAAAACACAAGTCGCGATTGCGAGAGAATGCACCGTATTCGAGTTCATGCGTGCCCGGTTGCCGCCTGTGCTCGCTTCG
>DASRIK010000224.1:0-2197 GCA_035650035.1 Burkholderiales bacterium
TGCGGAACTTCGAAACTAGCGCACCCTCCACGGCCGCATCCAGGTCGGCATCGCTGAAGACGATGAAGGGGGCATTGCCCCCCAGCTCCAGGGAGAGCTTCTTCACCGTTGCGGCACACTGCTCCATCAGCTGCTTGCCGATCTCGGTGGATCCGGTGAAGGTGAACTTGCGAACGAGCGGATTGGTCGTGAGCTCCTCGCCGATCGGACCGGCGGAACCCGTGACCACCGACAGCACGCCTTTCGGAATGCCCGCACGCTCGGCGAGCTCGCACAGCGCGAGCGCCGAGTACGGCGTCATCGAAGCCGGCTTGATGACCATCGTGCAGCCGGCTGCCAATGCGGGACCCGCTTTGCGGGTGATCATCGCGTTCGGGAAATTCCAGGGCGTCACGGCGGCGCAGACGCCAATCGGCTGTTTGATCACCACAATCCTGCGATCGGGGCTTTGCGCGGGTATCGTGTCACCATAGACGCGCTTTGCTTCTTCCGCGAACCACTCGATGAAAGACGCGCCGTAAGCAATCTCGCCGCGCGATTCTGCAAGCGGCTTGCCTTGCTCCACCGTCATCAGGACAGCGAGATCTTCCTGGTTCGCCATCATGAGGTCGAACCATTTGCGCAGGATCGCCGCGCGCTCCTTGGCCGTCTTCGCGCGCCAGCCCGGCAGCGCAACATTCGCGGCCTCGATCGCACGGCGCGTCTCCGCCTTGCCCATTTTCGGCACCCTGCCGATCTCGCGACCGTCAGCGGGGTTGTATACCGGCAGCGTGGCCTTGTCGTCCGCGTCGACCCAGGCGCCGTCGATGTAGCACTGCTGGCGAAAGAGGTTCGCGTCCTTCAGCTGGAATGCAGGTTTTACTCGGTCTAGCATGGGAGTCTTCCGTGAAATAAGTAGGACAGCGGGGACACCGTGAGGCCGTTCAGTATAGCAAAATTGGCTTTCAGATCCTCGACCTGCATTCCCTTGCTTGCACGGCGGTTGATATAATGCCTCAGCTCAGACGCCGAGCACTGGAATGACAGAACAACACGGAAAAACACTGATGCCCGCTATTCCGATGCCCCTAGGTCAGAGACTGGCCTGCCTTGCCATTGTCGTATCGCTTCTGGCGGGCTGCGCCATGGGTACAAATCCGCGAGATCCGTTCGAAAGGTTCAACCGCGGCGTCTATGAGTTCAACGAAGCCGTCGACCGGGCAGTCCTCAAACCGGTCGCCGAAGGCTATCGCTTCGTACTGCCCCAATTCGTACGGTCGAGCGTGAGCAACTTCTTCTCGAATATCAACGACGTCATCGTCGCGCTCAACAATCTGCTGCAAGGCAAGTTCACGAACGCGTACACGGATTTCGGTCGCATCGCGATCAACAGCACGCTGGGCGTTCTCGGGCTTTTCGATATCGCTTCGGAAGCGGGCATCGAAAAGCATGACGAGGACTTCGGCCAGACGCTGGGCTGGTGGGGCATGCCGGAAGGTCCTTTCATCGTACTGCCGCTCTTCGGTCCAAGCACCGGGCGGGATGTCGTGGGTCGCGTTGGCGACTGGTTCAGCGATCCTGTCACGTATGTCGACCCGACCCGCAGCCGCAATCAGCTGTGGGGTACGCGCCTCGTGAATCGCAGGGCCGAGCTGCTCGACGCAAGCAAAGTACTGGAAACCGCGGCGCTCGATCCCTACGAATTCGTTCGCGATGCATACCTGCAACGCCGCCGTAATCTGACTTATGACGGCGCGCCGCCGCCCGATCGCGATTTCCCGGACGCGCCGCCGAAGCAGCAAACCCCACCGGCGAAGCAGCAGACCCCACCTCCCAAGCAGTCCGGTTTCCCGAGCGGAGATGAGCCGAGCAGTGTCGGCTCGATGCTCGTAAGCGGCGACACGCATGCACCCGTCGTGGCCGCGTTTCCGCAAGGCGCATTGCCCGACTCCCCTCCTTTACGGACGCCTGCTGCAAAAGCTTCCGAAACCGAGGCTCCGACCCAGGCGCCGAACCTCGCCCAGTTCTGGCGGGCACTGCGCCTCAACTTCACGACGAAGCAGTAATCGTCTGCTCCAGCCATGCATGAATGTGCGTGGCGACGTCTTCCCAGCCGGGCTCCAGCATCATCAGGTGCGCCATGTCGGGAAAGATGCGCGGCGTGACACCATGGAACCGCGCACTTTCTTCAATCATGGAAGCCGTGAAGAACGCATCA
>DASRIK010000225.1:0-2430 GCA_035650035.1 Burkholderiales bacterium
TCGAGCTTGCGGCCGGAAACGTCGACCAGCATGCGCGGCCTGAGCTGGATGCGCTCGAAGGCGTCGCGGTTGTTGCGCAGCGCAACCTCGTCCTCGGTGCCGCGATCGACGAACTCGAACAGACCTTTCGGTACGCGCTTCAGCGCCATTTCGCGCAAATCGGAGATGTTGTAGGCACCAAGGGTTTTGTCGTCACGCATGGGAATCTCCGGGCCGGAGCGGTAACAGCGGCTACGCTGTGCCGCGATGACGAGCGAAGTGCTCGCGGTCTTTTTGCAGCTGTTCCAGGGTCGACGAGAACGGCCGCTTTGCACGGCCTGCTTCACGCTTGATATAGACGAAGATCCCGCCGGCAATGGCGAGGTAGAGAAGCGTCAGAAAGCCGAGCACGACGAGGCGCTGGCTTTCCCAGAAAAGCAGGACGAAAAAGATCGTTGCGGCTATCGCGCCAAGCAGCAGGAAAAAAAACGCGACGACGCCGAGAACCACCAGCCGCGTGACCCGAGCCCTCTCGCGCTCCAGTTCATAGCCCAGGAGCTCTGCGCGGCTGTGCAGCGTCGCGAGCAAGGTCGATCCGAGCCGCCGCAGCGAAGCGAGAATGCCCGGGCTCTCATGCTCCGCCGCGGATGGTGCACGTAGCGCCACGCGCTCAGCGCCGGCTCATCAGCAATCCGAGAAGCAGCCCGATTGCAGCGGCCACACCAATTGCGCTCCACGGGTTCTCGTGTACGTAATCATCCGTGTAGCGCGCAGCCTGCTTCGCCCGTTCGCTTACCACTGCTTCAGCCTCCGCCAGCTTCACCTTCGCCTGATGCAGGCTGTCTTGTATGCGCTCGCGCGCGACGGCGATTTTCTCGCCCGCCTGATTGGCAGTGGCGCGCAACAGATCTTCGGCGTCCGAAATAACCGTCCGCATATCCTGGACGAGCTTGTCGCGATTGGCCGGATTGTCGTTCATCGGAATCCTCTCGTGGAAGAAGGGGAATGGGAACTGCAGGCGTGTTTAGGCTACCCATTTTTCAGGCGACGATCAACCGTTGGTGCGGGTTTCGTCGCATAACGTAAATGCGTGCGGCATGTGCTCTGCACGCATCACGAAATCGCCTGGTAATAGAGATTTTGCGGATGCCGTGCCTGCGCCAGGAAGAACCATCGCTCCGCGATCAGCCCGGCGTACTGGGCGACGAACGCAACGACAATCAACCACACGACGTCCCAGACGAGACCGGCGAGCAGCAAAGCCGCCGGAACGGGAAACACGAGAGTGAGAAAGGCCCACTTGACAGCGCGTACGACGGTCGCTGTACGCCCGTGAAAGAACTCTCGCGTATTGAACGAGCCGCCCATGAAGCCCTGCGATTTCTGTGCGATGTTCGGATGCTTGACGCCAATGGCAGTCTGCAAGGTGGATTTCGGCTTGATGCGCGCATTTCGCACGAGGCTCACGCCGCGCGTGCAGAGCGCGACGCCGGTCAGCACGAGTGCCGTCGTCACGTAGGCGTGCAGAAGCTCGGGCTCGCTGAATGCGGCATATCCCGATGCAAGCGTAAATCCCGACGCGCAGCCAAGCGCGATGAAATTCACGATCGTGAGCGGACTTGCCCATTCCTGCAGGAAGCTGATGCAGGCATAGATCATTCCCGTGCAGACGAAAAGCGCGACGCACAGCACCACGCCGGCTGCACCGACGGCCACAGTAATGCCATCGCCAACGTAATGCCGCAGTGCGTAGGCAAAGACCGCCGCCATGAAGAGCGGCAGCACGATCACTTCACGTGAAAGCCACGACGTACGCCACATCGCCACGGCACGCCACGCGCGTTCCGGGCGACCCAAATGGAAGAACGACGCAACAAGCCCGCCCGTGAGAAAAGCGAGCACGATGCCACCGCCGATCACGAAAAAGCGCGCGCCAGGTGCAGCGATCCAACCCATGATCGCGGCAAGCTCGGTCGCATACAGCGCGAGAAAGAATCCCTGAGCCGCGCCGATGAGCGTGGTCAAGAAAATAACGGAGAAAGCGGGACGCATCTACGCCGGCTCACCACGACGTAACGTCATCGAGCGACGGGTCTTTCACCGGCGGCTTCGGCAGCAGGCCGTCGACTTTCAGCGGATTGTCCGCACGCTCGAGCTCGTCCGCGTGTATCCGCAGCTCGGTCTTGCGGCGGGGCAAATAGTGGTTGGCGGGTTTCGTACCCCATTCGGGCATGAGCTGGTAGCCGCCGCTCTCGCGTATCGCTTTGGAGACGATCGACTCCGGATCGTGGATATCGCCGTAGAGTCTCGCGTTCGTCGGGCACGCGAGCACGCACGCGGGCTTGCGCTCCGCTTCCGGCAACGCCTCGTCGTTGATGCGATCGACACAGAGCGTGCATTTGCCGATCACCTTGCGCTCTTCGTCGAGCTCCCGCACGCCGTACGGACACG
>DASRIK010000226.1:0-3127 GCA_035650035.1 Burkholderiales bacterium
TGGCCCTTCGTGCTCGCCCGTGCATCGTTGCCCGACGATGTTGCGTACCGCCTGGCGCGTGCGCTGCACCGCGGCGAAGCAGCTCTGGGCAATCGCCTCGATCAGGCGCGCGAGTCCACGCTCGCGAACACCCTTGCTGCGGCGCCGAGCCGCGATCTCATACACCCGGGCGTGTTGCGATACATGCGCGAAATTGGGCTGGAGGGTTGACCATGCATCGATTGTCCGCGCTGGCGATGGTCGCTCTTGCGTGCATGCCGGCCTACAGCACAGCGGCAGAAAAATATCCCACGCGTCCGATTCGCGTGATCGTGCCTTTCCCGCCGGGTGGCAACGTAGAGACGCTCGGACGACTTCTTTTCCGTTACGTAGAGCAGGACCTCGGACAACCGGTCGTCATCGACAGCCGCGGCGGCGCCAACAGCATATTGGGCTCCGACCTCGTCGCGAAATCGAATCCCGACGGATACACGTTTCTCCACACGTCGTTCGGGTTCGCGGTGAATCCGGCGATCGTCAAGAAGCTTCCTTTCGACGTGCTGAAGGACTTCGCACCGGTGACGAACGTCGCAGTCGGCACGGGTTACCTGATGGTGGTGAATCCATCGGTTCCCGCCAAGTCGGTGAAGGAGCTCATCGCGCTCGGCAAGCAGAAATCGCTTCGCTACAGCACGGCTGGTGTGGGCAACGGACAGCATCTCGCCGGCGCACTTTTCGCGGAGAAAGCCGGCCTCGACATGCTGCACGTGCCTTACAAAGGAGGCGGGCCGGCGCTCATCGCCGTCCTCGGCGGTGAAGTGGAAATCCACTACCCCGCCGGATCCGTGGGCGTACCGCCGGTGAAAGCCGGAAAGCTTCGGGCGATCGGTTTCACGGGCGCGAAAAGACTGAGCTCGTTGCCGGAGGTGCCCACGATCGCCGAAGCGGGACTGCCGGGCTACATGGCGGACGCGGGATGGCACGCGATGTTCGCTCCGGCGAAAACGCCTCCGGCGCTCATCAATCGCATGTACGAAGCGGTCCGCAAGGCGCTGGAGGTGCCGCAGGTGCGCGAGCATTTCCTGAACGGCGGCTATGAGCCGCAGGGCCTGCCGCCCGCGGAATGGGCGAAAGTGTTCCGCGAGGATCTCAAACGGTATGCGGAGATCTGCCGCATCGCGCGAATCGAGCCGCAGTGATTTTCGCGCTTCACAGGAGACATTATGGTTTCGAAATGCATCGTTGCGGCCGCAGTGCTCGCGCTCACATCGACGGCAGCAGCGGCGCAGAGCTGGTCGCCACAGAAGAACGTCGAGCTGGTCGTCCCCAACCCACCCGGCGGCAGCAACGACAAGACCGCGCGTACGGTCGAGCGCATCCTCGTCGCGAACAAGCTGATCCCCTCCACGCTCACCGTCGTCAACAAAGCGGGGGCCGGCGGCACTCTTGCTTACACATACGTCCAGCAACACAGCGGGGACCCGCATTACCTCGTGGTGGCGGGACCTGCGCTGCTTACGAACCACATCACGGGCGCAGCCAAGCTGCATCACAACGATCTCACGCCCATAGCCGCGCTCTTCGACGACTATACCGTTTTCGCGGTGAACGCCGATTCGCCGATGAAGACTGGAAAGGATCTGATCGAGCGGCTTCGTAAAGATCCGAAATCGGTAACCATCGGCTTCTCCCCGCTGCTCGGCAGCCACAACCACATTGCCGCCGGGCTCCTGATGAAAACGATCGGCGGCAACGTACGCGACCTGAAAGTGGTCGCCTATAAAGGATCGGCAGACGCCATTCCGAACCTGATGGGGGGTCACATCGATCTCGTGACCACTGCCGCAGGCAATGTCGCACCGCACGTTGCTTCGGGAAAGCTTCGGATCGTGGCGATGACCGCACCGCAGCGATTGCCGGGCGCACTCGCGCATGTACCCACATGGAAAGAACAAGGCGTCAACTACACGTTCGGTGCGTGGCGCGCGATCTTCGCGCCGAAAGGACTCACGCCGCAGCAGACGGGGTACTGGCAGGCGGTCCTGCGCAAGGCGACCGAAGCGCCCGAGTGGAAAGCCGACCTCGAAAAGAACTTCTGGGCAAACGTTTTCGTGACGGGGGAACAGTTTTCCAGGGAGCTCGAGCAGGATTACGCGGCCATGCGGACCATACTCGTCGATCTCGGATTGGCGAAGTAGCCGCGTCAGCGAACCGCCTCACCGCGGCAGGAGACGTCGGAGCGATCGAGCGGCGTGTCCTCGAACAAGAACGGCGCCTCGCGCACGTGCGGCGTTCAGGCCGGCGACTGCGCCACGCGTCGCTGCCACATGAGCCAAAGTGTCGCCGCGGCGGCCAACACCAGAAACGGGATCGAGCCGTAGTTGACCGCGTGCCAGCCGCTCTTGTTGAGCAGCACGCCGGAGGACATCGATGAGATCGCCATCGTCAGGAACACCATGAAGTCGTTGGCCGCCTGCGTCTTTGCGCGTTCAGCGGGCGTATGCGCTTCGGTCAGCAGCGCAGAGCCGCCGACAAACATGAAATTCCACCCTACGCCAAGCAGGAACATGGCCGTCCAGAAATTCAGCAGAGCCGTCCCGCTCAGTGCAGCCAGAACGCACACGAGAAGCAGCGCACAGCCCGTGAGTATCACGTTCAGCACGCCGAACCTGTTGATGAGCGACCCGGTAAAGAACGATGGCCCGTACATGCCGATCATATGCCACTGCAGTACGAACGCGGCGTCGTTGAAATGATGATCGTGCGCACGCATGGCGAGCGGCGTCGAAGTCATCATCAGATTCATGATGCCGTAGGAGAGCATCGACGCGAGCGCTGCGACCACGAACACCGGTTGCGACATGATGCGCGTGAGCGGCCTGCCACCCTCCTTCCGCTCCTGTGCGGTGAGCGTGGGTATGTCGAGCCGCATGAGCAGAAGGCTGGCCAGGAAACACACACCGATGAGCGACAGATACGGGCCGAGGTACGTCAGGTGATCGCCGCCAAATGCGCCCGTGGTGAGCTTCGCCATCTCGGGCCCGAGTATGCCGCCGATGATCCCGCCGGCGAGCGTGAGTGAGATCGCCTTCGCCTTGAAGCTCACTTCGGCGACGTCGGCGGCCGCGAAGCGATAGTATTTTCCGAA
>DASRIK010000227.1:0-2394 GCA_035650035.1 Burkholderiales bacterium
TTCCTCGTCGGGCAGGAGGCGTCGTACTTCGTGCTCGCCGATGGCACGTCGTTTCTGACGATTGGTTCCGCGCAGGATCACAAGCGGATCTTCGATGACGATCTCGGTCCCAACACGGGAGGCATGGGCGCGTTCGCGCCGAGTCCTCTGATCACCACAGACGTCGAGCGTCGCGTGATCGATGAGATCGTGAAGCCAGTGCTTGGCGGCATGCAGCACGAAGGGCATGCCTACCGCGGGTTTCTGTATGTCGGCTTGATGCTGACTGCCGACGGCCCGAAGGTCGTCGAGTTCAACGTGCGTCTCGGTGATCCGGAAACACAAGTCGTGCTGCCAATGCTCGACGAGGATCTGTCGTGGCTGCTCGGAGAAGCCGCGATGGGCGCACTGCCATCACGCGCCGCGCGATTTCTACCAGGCGCCAATGTCGGCGTCGTGCTTGCTGCGGGCGGGTATCCCGAGGCGGTTGAAACCGGTCAGCCGATTTCAGGTCTCGATGCAGCCGCGGCGGTACCTGACGCGCTGGTGTTCCACGCGGGAACCAGCAAGCGAGAAGGTCAGGTCGTGACGTCGGGCGGACGAGTGCTCACGGTCGTCGGTCGAGGACAGAACTATGGCGCCGCGATCGAGACAGCCTATCGGGCGGCGTCGTGCATCCGCTACGACGGCATGCAGTTCCGCCGCGACATCGGCCGCAAAGCGTTAATGGGGTCGGGAGTCATTTAATCAGGACACTCCCGATATATGTCCTCTTCAAATGACTCCCGACCCCGTTAAGTACTCCATCATCACGTTCGGCTGTCGCGTGAATCAGGCGGACTCGCTCGCGATCGCACGCGACCTTCACGCGCGCGGCGCTGTCGAAGCGACGCCGCAGGACGCCGAGCTCGTCATCGTCAACACCTGCTCGGTGACTGCCGCTGCAGATCAGGGCGTTCGTCAGACAGTGCGTCGAGTCGTTCGCGACAATCCGGACGTGCGAGTTGTCGTGACCGGTTGCTACGCAACGCGGCGTCCCGACGAGATTCGTGAGCTGCCAAACATCCTTCACGTGTTGCCGAATGACGAGAAGGACGATCTCGTCGAACGGATTGCGCTCGGGATCGGGCTGCCACGTCTCGAAGACCTCACCACTGCAGCGCGATACGGAAACGGCGACGGACCCTGTGGAGACACGCTGTCGCCCGGCGCTGCGGGACGAACGGCGCTTACGCTGCGTGTTCAGACAGGCTGCGATGAGACGTGCAGCTACTGCATCATCCCCACGACAAGAGGCAAAGGCCGGTCGCGTCCGCTGGCCAGCGTGGTCCGACAGATCGAAGACGCAGTCGCCTCGGGTTATCGCGAGATCGCGATCGCTGGTGTGCACCTGGGCTCGTACGGACGCGACCTCGCTGACGGCACGTCGCTCACAACGCTCGTGCGCACACTCGCCGAGTGGGACGCGGACGTGCTCTTTCGAATCAGCTCACTCGAGCCGATGGATTGCACGCCGGCGATCGCCGATCTTGTCGCATCGTCTCCGCGCCTGGCGCCGCATTTTCATTTACCACTGCAGCATGGCTCGAACGAGATTCTGCGCGCGATGCGCCGGCCCTACACAGTCGAAGCCTATGCAACGCTAGTGATGTCGATCCGCGCGCGCATTCCGCATGCGTCGATCGGCTCCGATGTGATCGTCGGATTCCCCGGCGAATCCTCGACGCATTTCTCAGACACAGAGACCGTTCTCCGCGAGCTGCCGCTCACGCACCTGCACGTTTTTCCCTACTCGGACCGTCCCGGAACGGATGCCTCATTGCTCGGCGGGCGAGCCGACGGCGCCGTGATTCGCGAGCGTGGCCGTCGCGTGCGTGAGATTGGCCATGAAATGGCGAGCCGGTTTCGAGACTCGCAGCGTGGCACGACTCGTCGCGCACTGACGGTTGACGATGGTTCGTCCGCAGTGACTGACAACTATTTGAAAGTGAAACTGGATCAGCGCCACTCGCGGAACGAGTGGATTGACGTCAAGGTCGACTGAGCAGAAGCGCCATCTGCTGGGCGGCCGACTTCTTCGAGCCGCCTTCCACAATCAACTGGCCGCACGCCGCGCGAATATCTCGGCCCCGGCTTTTCCGCACGGATACCGTGAGATGCCGGTCCGCCAGGATCTGAGCGAATCGATCAACGCGTGCGTCCGATGGTCGTTCAAACGGAATTCCCGGCGCGGCATTGAGCGGGATCAGGTTGACCTTAGCCCTGATACCGGAAAGAAGCTTCGCAAGCCGACGCGCATCTTCGGGCGTGTCGTTCACTCCGTTGAGCAGCACGTACTCGAAGGTGATGCGGCTGCGTCGCTTCAATGGAAAACGTCTGCACGCCTCGAGGATAGCGGCCAGCGAATACTTGGCG
>DASRIK010000228.1:0-14037 GCA_035650035.1 Burkholderiales bacterium
TCCGGCGGGCGCGGCGGCCGATTCGATCTGCGCAAAGTGCCAAACCTCGAGCCTGGCATGTCGCCGATGCAGATCTGGTGCAACGAAGCACAGGAGCGGTACGTGCTCGCGATCGCTCCCGATACGCTACAGCGCTTCGACGGCATTTGTCTGCGCGAGCGCTGCCCCTACGCCGTCGTGGGCCACGCGGCAGCAGATGGGAGACTGACGGTCGTCGATCCGCATTTTGGTAATACTCCGGTGGATATGGAGCTCGCGACGCTTCTGGGCAAGCCACCGCGCATGCGGCGGCAAGTCGAGCGCGTGCGAAGAGAGCTGCCGCCACTCGAGCTCGATGGAGTGACGCTCGCAGACGCGGCTCTCCGCGTCCTGAAGTTGCCTGCCGTCGCGGACAAGACATTCCTCATCACGATCGGCGATCGCAGTGTCGGTGCGCTGACCGCGCGCGATCAGATGATCGGGCCGTGGCAAGTGCCCGTGGCGGACGTCGCGGTGACGCTCATGGGTTATCGGACGTATCACGGCGAAGCGTTCGCCATGGGCGAGCGCACGCCGCTTGCGCTGCTTGACCCCGAGGCCTCGGGCCGTATGGCAATCGGTGAGGCGCTCACGAACATCGCTGCCGCGCCGATCGAGCAGATCGGCGACGTGAAGTTGTCCGCGAACTGGATGGCGGCTGCCGGTCATCCAGGCGAGGATGCCGCGTTGTACGACACCGTGCGCGCGGTCGCGCTCGAGCTCTGTCCGCAGCTCGGCATCAGCATTCCGGTCGGCAAGGATTCGCTGTCGATGAAAACGACCTGGATGGACGAGGGCGCGAAGCGCGAAGTGACGGCGCCGCTTTCGCTGATCGTCTCGGCCTTTGCACCGCTTGCCGACGTGCGATCGACCCTGACGCCCCAGCTCGTCGCCGGAGAGCATGACGATACCGTGCTCATGATGATCGACCTCGGTCAGGGCAAATCCCGTCTCGGCGGCTCGGCGCTGGCGCAGGTTTACTCGGCGACGGGAAGCGAAGCACCTGATCTGGACGATCCCGCCTTACTGAGCGGTTTCTTCACACTCGTGCAGTCTCTCAATCGCGCCGGCAAGCTGCTCGCCTATCACGATCGTTCCGACGGAGGGCTTTTCGCGACAGTCTGCGAAATGATGTTTGCGAGCCGCATCGGTGTCACACTGGACGCGGGTCTCGCGCTCTCCGCCGACGATCCCGCACGCAATCTCGCGATGCTTTTCAACGAGGAGCTCGGGGCGGTCGTCCAGGTGCGCAGCGCAGACGTGGAGACGATCAAGACTGCGGCGGTGGATGCACGACTGGGCGCTCACGTGAGCGTCGTCGGCCGCCCGAATCGGGACGATCGGTTGCGCATCGTTGCAGACGGACGCGAGCTTTATTCAGCGCGGCGAATCGAGCTTCAGCGCGCCTGGTCCGAGACGACGTATCACATGCAGCGCCTGCGCGATCATCCGGAGTGCGCCCAGCAGGAATACGATCGCATTCTCGATGCAAACGATCCCGGACTGCATTCGCATCTCACCTTCGACCCGTCAGAAGATATTACCGCCGCCGTTACCCCGGCCCTTCGGACAGGTGTAACCCGTCCCCGTATCGCCATTCTCCGCGAGCAGGGCGTGAACGGCCAGATGGAAATGGCCGCCGCGTTCGATCGCGCCGGCTTTACCGCAGTCGACGTCCACATGAGCGACATCATCGCCGGGCGCTTCACACTCGAACGTTTTGCAGGCTTCGCGGCCTGCGGCGGCTTTTCCTATGGGGACGTGCTCGGCGCGGGCGAAGGATGGGCGAAATCGATTCTTTTCAACGCACGCGCCCGCGACGAGTTCGAGGCTTTTTTCGCGCGCAGCGACACGTTCGCGCTCGGTGTATGCAACGGCTGCCAGATGATGAGCAATCTTCGCGAGCTCATTCCGGGTGCGGGCGCGTGGCCGCATTTCGTGCGCAACAGATCCGAGCAGTTCGAAGCGCGCACGGCGATGCTCGAAGTGTTGCCTTCACCGTCCATATTCCTGCAGGGGATGGCCGGAAGCCGCATGCCGATCGCGGTGGCGCATGGCGAGGGATACGCGGAATTCAGCAGCGAAGCGGCGCTCGAGCAGGCGACGCCGCTCGTTGCGCTTCGCTACGTGGACAATTACGGACGTGCGACCGAGTACTACCCCTGCAACCCAAACGGGTCGCCCCGCGGCATTACGGGGCTTACCACGCCGGACGGTCGTTACACGATCCTCATGCCACACCCCGAGCGCGTGTTCAGGACCGTGAATTACTCATGGCATCCACGGGAGTGGGGCGAAGACGGCCCGTGGATGAGGATGTTTCGCAACGCGCGGATATGGCTCGGCTGAGGCCGCGCTATTCGATCTTCGCTTTCGCGCGCAGATCCTGGACGTGTTTCTGGATCGTCTGGTTCTGCAGGCTCTGCTGGACCTGCTGTTTCACTTCGTCGAAGCTCGGTATCTTGGTCGCGCGCTCGTCCTCCAGCCGGATGATGTGGTACCCAAAGTCGGTCTGCACCGGCGTCTCGGTCATGGCGCCTTTCTTGAGCTTCGTCAGGGCCTCCGCGAACGGCTTGACGTAGCGCTCGGCGGGTCCCCAGTCCAGATCGCCGCCGCGGACTTTCGAGCCCGGATCTTTCGAATGTTCAGCCGCGAGCTTCTCGAAGTTCGCGCCTTTCCTGAGTTGAGCGATGAGGTTTTTCGCCTCGTCTTCCTTGTCGACGAGAATGTGGCGCACCTTGTATTCCTTCGCGGGGGCCTGCGATTTGATACGGTCGTATTCCTTTCGCAGGATGTCATCGCCAATGGGGTTCTTGGCGAAATAGTCCATGAAGTACGCGTTTGCGAGTACGCGCTGCCGATCGAGGTCGATCTGTGCCGCGATATTCGGCTGCTTGTCGAGCCCGCGTTTCGCAGCTTCCTGCGCGACGATCTCGTTGTTGATGAGCGCCTCGCGTACCGCCTTGCGCAGCTCGGGCGTATCCTGCTGTCCCTGCGCGACCTGGGCCTTGATGGCCATATCGATGCGGTACTGCGGAACGCTCACGCCGTTGACCTTTGCCGCGGCAGGGGTGGTCTGCGCCGCTGCGGCGGGCGCTGCGACGATGCAGGCCGCCATGGCAGCCGACATGAAAGTGCTGAGTCGTTTCATCGGGATTCCTCGTCTTGTGAATGTCGTGATGCTTCGTCAGGCGCATACGCGCGGATCGTGAGCGCATGGATCTCCCGGCGCATGAGAGGCCCGAGCGCGTCGTAGATCATGCGGTGCCGGGCCTGGAGCGGCTGCCCGGCAAACCGCCGGGCCACGATGACCACGCGGTAATGTCCGCCCCCGCCAGCCGCGCCCGCATGGCCCACGTGCTGCGCGGACTCATCTTCGATGGAGATCGACTCCGGTGCCAGCGAAGACAGCTTCTCGCGTATCAGCTCGGGGACGTTCAAGCGCTCTCGTTCTTGTCCTGCACGTGTTTCGCCAGCATGACTGCCTGCAGCAGCACGAACGCGAGCATGAGGCCTATGCCGCCGAACATCTTGAAGTTGACCCAGGCGTCCAGAGAGAAGTTGTAGGCGACGTAGAGGTTGAGAATGCCCATGAAGGCAAAGAAGCCGATCCAGCTCAGGAGAAGCTTGCCCCAGATCTCCTCAGGCAGGCTCACCTGGTGCTCCATCATCGATCTCACCAGATTCTTCTTGAAGCCGAGCGCGGCAACCGCGAGCACGCTGGCGAAGAGCCAGTAGAGGACAGTTGGTTTCCACTTTATGAACGTGTCGTCCTTGAAGAGCAGTGTCGCGCCGCCAAAGACGGTGATCACGGCGAGGCTCACCCAGAGCATCTTGTCGACTTTCCGGTGCCTCATCCAGAGCCAGCCGATCTGGACGAACGTCGCGGCGATCGCGACTGCCGTCGCGACATAGATGTCGGAGAGCTTGAACGCGACGAAAAAGAGAATGACCGGGAAAACGTCGAAGAGCATTTTCATGGCGGCGTATTATCCCGGTTTCGGTGCTGTGCGTCTATTTGGCTGAGCTCAAATACTTGTTTCTTGGGCGAAAAAATGCACGCGCCGATCAGCGGGCTGAGGTTTGATCATTTCTTGTCGAATTTGAGGGAAGCGGAGTTGATGCAGTAGCGCAAGCCCGTCGGCTCCGGACCGTCCTCGAACACGTGCCCCAGATGAGCGCCGCACTGGCTGCAGAGCGCTTCCGTGCGCTGCATGAAATGGCTGCTGTCCTCTTCCGTCGCGACGTTCTCCTGCACGGCGGGCTTCCAGAAGCTCGGCCAGCCCGTGCCAGAGTCGAATTTCTCGTCGGAGCGGAAGAGCTCCGCGTTACAGCAGACGCAGCGGTATACGCCGGGCTCGTGATTGTTCCAGTAAGCGCCGGTGAATGCGCGCTCGGTGCCTTTGCGGCGCGTCACGTCGAACTGCTCGGGCGTGAGTTGCTTGCTCCACTCGCCTTCGCTCTTTACGATCTTTTCAGCCATGTTGCCTCCGTCTGGCTAAGGCACGATGCACCTGCCTTAAGTTCCGCTCAGGACTTTACCCGGGTTCATCAGCCCGTTCGGATCGAGCGTTCGCTTGATTGTCCGCATGAGGTCCACCTCCACGGGGTCCTTGTAGCGCACGAGCTCGTTCACCTTGGCAAGACCAATGCCGTGCTCGGCGCTGAAGCTGCCGCCGAATCGGTGGACGATGTCGTAGATCAAGTCCGTGACGTCGTGTGCTTCCCGAGCGGCGGCGTCGCTACGGCTGCGTCCCGGAATGAAAGCGTTGTAATGCAGATTGCCGTCGCCCAGGTGACCGAAGCAGATCACTTGCGCCCCTGGAAAACGGTTTTCCAGAGCGGGCCCGGCTTCACGCACGAAATCCGGGACCGCGCTCACGGCGATCGAAATGTCGTGCCGATAGAGCATGCCGGGCTCGCCACGCGCAGCTTCGGGAATCGTTTCCCGAATACGCCAGAGCGCCTGCGCTTGAGCGCCGCTTTCGGCAATGGCGGCATCGAGCACGAGCCCGGCCTCCAGTCCGTCGTGCAGCGCCGTCTCGAGCTCCTCGCGCAGCTTTTCGCCAGGCTGTGAGTCTGCGAGCTCCGTCAATACATACCATTCGTGCGCCGTCGTCAGCGGATCGCGTGTGCCGGGAACATGCCGCAGCACGAGCTCCACGCTCGGACGCGAGATCAGCTCGAACGCATTGATGCGGTCGCCGCAATGGCGCCTCAGCAGTGCCAGCAGCTCGAGCGCCGCGTCGGGTCCTTTCACGGCAGCCCATGCCGTCGCGGACGCGCTGGGACGCGGAAACAGCTTCAGCACCGCCGCGGTGATGATCCCGAGCGTTCCCTCCGCACCGACGAAGAGCTGTTTCAAGTCGTATCCGGTGTTGTCTTTACGCAAGCTCCGCAGACCGTTCCAGACGCGACCGTCCGGCAGCACCACTTCGAGCCCGAGCACGAGGTCACGCGTATTGCCGTACCGCAGCACGTTCACACCGCCGGCGTTGGTCGAAAGGTTGCCGCCGATCGTGCAGCTTCCTTCCGCACCGAGGCTCAACGGGAACAGCCGATCGACGTCCGCCGCCGCCTGCTGAATGTTCGCGAGTACGACACCCGCTTCCGCGGTGAGCGTGTTGTTGAGCGCATCCACGTCGCGAATCCGGTTCATGCGCCCAAGCGAAAGCACGATTTCATTGCGACCGGCGCGGGGCACTGAAGCCATGCACATTCCGGTGTTGCCGCCTTGCGGCACGACCGGTGTCCCGCTTTGCCCGCACGCCTTGACGACGGCCGCCACCTCTTCCGTGCTCGCGGGTCGCACGACCACCGCAGTTTCGCCGACATAAATTCCGCGCCAGTCTTGAACGTAAGGTTCTACGTCGCTCTTGTCCGTGAGCAGTCCCTGCGGTCCGACGATGGTGCGGAGCTGATCGATCAGTTGGCTGTCACTCATACGCTGTTCATCTAAAAAGAAAAACAGGCCGGCATCTTGTGAATGCCGGCCTGCGTGACGAGCAGCGCGGGTAAGCGCCGCTGCGAAACCGTTAGCCCGTTAGGTTGCCGCGAGCAGCTCTCGCAATACGTAGGGCAGTATCCCGCCATGTTGGTAATAATCGACTTCGATCGGCGTGTCGATGCGCAGCCGCAGCGGGACCTCTTCGCGCTTGCCGTCCTTGCGCGTGACGACCATCGTCACGTCCTGCATCGGGGTGATACCCTTTTCGATGCCGACGATGTCGATCGTCTCGGAACCGTCGATCTTCAGCGACTGAACACTCACGTTGTCCTTGAACTGCAGCGGCAGCACACCCATGAATACGAGGTTCGCACGATGGATGCGCTCGAAGTTGCGCACGATCACGGCTTTCACACCCAGGAGCTGCGGACCTTTCGCTGCCCAGTCGCGCGAAGAACCCTGGCCGTATTCGTCGCCGCCGAACACGACGGACGGAACACCCTGCTGCTTGTAGCGCATCGCGGCTTCGTAGATCGACATCTGCTCGCCTGAGGGCTGGTAGATCGTGATCCCGCCTTCGGTGCCGGGCAGCATCAGGTTCTTGATGCGCACGTTCGCGAACGTGCCGCGCATCATCACCTCGTGATTGCCGCGCCGCGCCCCGTAGGTATTGAAGTCGCTGACCGCGACGCCGTGGTCCTGCAAATAGCGGCCGGCCGGTGAGCTCGGGCGGATGCCGCCGGCGGGGCTGATGTGATCGGTCGTGATCGAATCGCCGAAAATGCCGAGCACGCGGGCGCCTCTGACGTCGCCGCTCTTGCCGGGGTGCATGCCGAAGCCTTCGAAATAAGGCGGCAGGCGCACGTAGGTCGAATTCGGTTGCCAGTTGTACGTTGCGCCGACGGCAGCGGGAATCTCATCCCACAGCGGATTGCCTTCCTTGAAGGCCGAGAACACTTTCTTGAACATCGCAGGGTCGGTCGCGTATTTCATGACCCCTGCGACCTCTTCCTGCGTGGGCCAGATATCGCGCAAGTACACCGGCTCGCCGCCTTTGCCTTTGCCGAGCGGGTCTTTCGACATATCGATGTTCACCGTGCCCGCAAGACCGAACGCGACGACGAGCGGCGGGCTCATGAGGAAGTTCGCGCGGATAGCCTGGTGGATGCGCGCTTCGAAGTTGCGATTCCCCGAAAGCACCGCCGCGCCGACGATGTCGTTCTTCGTGACGGAGTCTTCGATGTGTGAGTCGAGGGGACCCGAGTTGCCGATGCACGTCGTACAGCCATAGCCTGAGACGTAGTAGCCCAGCTGCTCGAGATACGGGAGCAGTCCCGCGTTTTTCAGGTACTCGGTGACGGCGAGGGAGCCTGGGCCCAGCGATGTTTTCACGCGCGCGGGCGGCTTCAGGCCTTTCTCGACGGCTTTTTTCGCGAGCAAGCCTGCGCCGAGCAGCACGCCCGGGTTCGACGTATTCGTGCATGAGGTGATCGCGGAAATGAGCACATCCCCGTGGCCTACGTCGATCCCCGCCTTGTCGGTCGGAACGCGATTGTCGGCTTCTTTGGCTTTGCCGTATCCGCCGTCGACGAAAGGCTTCGCCATGAGCTCCTGGAACTTGACCTTGAGATCCGGCAGATCGATGCGGTCGTGCGGCCGGCGCGGACCCGCCACCGCAGGCTTCACGGTCGAGAGATCGAACTCGACGACTTCGCTGTAATCGATCTCGCCTTTCTTCGGCATGCCGTACATGCCTTGCGCCTGGTAATAGGCCTTTACGAGCGGCACGAGATCGCCGCGGCCTGTCATCGAGAGGAACTCGCAAGAAATGTCGTCGACGGGGAAGAACCCGCACGTCGCGCCGTATTCGGGCGACATATTGCCGATCGTCGCGCGGTCGGGCAGCGGCAGCGATGCTGCGCCTTCGCCAAAATACTCGACGAACTTGCCGACGACTTTCTTCTGCCGCAGAAGTTGAGTGATCGCGAGGACGAGGTCCGTTGCGGTGACGCCGGGCGAGAGCCTGCCGGTCATATGCACGCCGACCACGTCGGGCTCGAGGAAGTACATCGGCTGCCCGAGCATGGAGGCTTCGGCTTCGATGCCGCCCACACCCCAGCCGAGGACGCCCAGTCCGTTCACCATGGTCGTATGCGAATCGATGCCGACGAGGCTGTCGAAGTAGCACATGTCGCCTTTCGTCCAGACGACGCGCGACACGTACTCGAGGTTGATCTGATGGCAGATGCCGTTGCCGGGCGGAATGATCTCGAACGTCTTGAACGCCTGCGCGCTCCACTTCAGGAACTCGTAGCGTTCGCGGTTGCGCGCGAACTCGATTTCCATGTTCTTGCGAAGCGCATCCTGCGAGCCGTAGTGATCGATCTGCACCGAGTGGTCCATGATGAGGTGCGCGGGAACCAACGGCTCGATGATTTCAGGATCCTTGCCTTGTGCTTTCGCCGCTTCGCGCATCGTTGCGAAATCGACGACGAGCGGAACTCCCGTCATGTCCTGCAACAGCACGCGCGCGACGACGAAAGGCACTTCCTCGGAGCGCTTGCCGTTCGGCTTCCAGCCTGCAATGCTTTTCAGATGTGCTTCGGTGATCTTCTTCCCGTCGTAATTGCGAAGCGCCGATTCGAGGACCACGCGCAGGCTGCGCGGAAGACGCGACACCTTGCCGAGGCCCGCTTTTTCCAGCGCAGGCAGCGAATAGTACTGGCCGGTCTTGCCGCCGTACTGAAACTGTTGCAGGGAATTGAAGAGGTTGTGACTCATGTGTGATGCCCCTTGTTGCGGCGAGCGCGCCGCGATGTTCATTTGAGAGCTTGCTGTCGCTGCTGACGGATTACGGCGGGAGTAAAGCTGTCGAGCGGGCTGCCAAAGCGCAGGACAGCCTGCGAAAATAGCGGATTGCCCGTCGCGGTGTCAAGACAGCGAATTGATGGTTGTCAGAGGACTTTTTCGTGCCGACGACCACCAAAATTATCGGCACCGCACCGAAGTACAGCGGCGTCACGCATGAGTCTGCAATTCACATTGATCGACGCACGTATCGACCCGCCGAATACCGCCGGCAGATGCAGCAAGCGCGCACCGAAACGCAGCGAGCGTGTTCCGCGGTTGCGACACGCGCCCCGAATTATTCGGGTAACATTGTCGCGTTGAAAATAAGGCCGCGGTCCTCATGCCGACGGCTTATCGCGCTTATATTCCCCGGCGCCCCCCAACGGAGGAGAAGTTTGCGATGGCCGATCGCGTCATTTTCGTGTCCATTCTGGTCCTCGCGGCCCTGTACTTCTACGCCACGGAGCAGCTTCCCAGCCTCGAAATCGGCGATCCGCTCGGGCCCAAAGCGTTCCCGCGCCTGCTCGGCGTAGCGCTCGTGATCACCGCCGGCATTCTCCTGCTCGAAATACTGCGTGCCCCCAAACGTGCGTCCGCGCCCCGGACGGCCGAGGCGAAGCAGAGCGACCGCGGCACGTATCTCGTGATCGCCGGCGTGGTGGTGTGGACCTTCCTGTTCTTTCTCGTGTTCGAGAAGCTGGGTTTTGTCATCGCCACGACGATCTATCTTTTCGCGCTGATGGCGTATTTCAACCCCCGCAAATGGGTCACCAATGCGCTGACGTCGGTGCTGTTTTGCGTCGGCAGCTATTGGATGTTCAAGATCCTGGGCGTGAATCTGGCGCAGGGCATACTGCCGTATTAAAGGAGCGCGCGCGTGGATACGCTGACGCACATCATTAACGGCTTCGCGGTCTGTCTGCAGCCGATCAATCTCTGGTACACGTTTCTCGGCGTCTTTCTCGGCACGATCGTGGGGGTGCTGCCGGGCATCGGGCCGTCGGCGAGTATGGCGCTGCTCATTCCGGTGACGTTCGGTATGAATCCCACCTCGGCGCTGATCATGATGGCGGGGATCTATTACGGGACGAAGTACGGCGGCTCCACGACCGCGATCCTGATTCGCACGCCGGGCGAAGCGGCTTCCGTCATGACCTCGCTCGATGGTTACGAAATGGCCAAAAAAGGCCGCGCGGGTGCTGCGCTCGCAGTCTCCGCCATCGGCTCGTTCCTCGCGGGAACGATTGGGGTCGTCGCGTTGACGCTTTTCGCCATTCCACTCGCGTCGATGGCGCTCAAGTTCGGGCCGGCGGAATACTTCACGCTGATGCTTTTCGCGATGACAGCCGTCGCATCGCTCGCGGGTGCATCACCCGCCAAAGGCATGCTCTCGGCAGTGCTGGGCCTCATGATCGCGACCATCGGTATCGATCTGCAAAGCGGCCAGCCGCGCTACACGATGGGTGTCCCGGAATTCCAGGACGGCGTCGGCTTCGTGGTCGTCGTCGTGGGACTTTTTGCAGTGGCTGAAGTCTTCAGGGGCATGGAAGGGATCTACAAAGGCACTGCGCCGGAGATGATCAAGATCAGCGGCAAGCTCTGGCTCACGCGCGAGGAATGGAAGCGATCGATAGGGCCGATCTGGCGAGGCGGCGTCATCGGTTTCATCATCGGCGTGCTGCCCGGCGCCGGCGGGACGATCGCCTCGATACTGTCCTACACCACCGAGAAGAGACTCTCGAAGCACCCGGAAGAGTTCGGTCACGGTGCGATCGAAGGCGTTGCGGGCCCGGAGGCGGCGAATAACTCGGACACCGCGGGCGCTCTGGTTCCGCTACTCACGCTGGGCGTACCCGGCGGCGGTGCAACGGCGGTGCTGCTCGGCGCGTTCATCATGTACGGCATACAGCCCGGGCCGCTGCTCTTCCAGAACCGGCCGGATCTCGTGTGGGGCCTCATCGACAGCATGTACATCGGCAACATCATGCTGCTCATTCTGAATCTGCCTCTGATCGGGATTTTCGTGCGCCTGCTGTACATTCCGTCGGGCGCCCTGTATCCGCTGATCATCGCGATCTCGGTCATCGGCGCTTACGCCATCAACGGCAGCGTGACCGACCTCTATCTCATTCTGTTCTTCGGCGTCCTCGGGTACATTTTCGACAAGGTCGACATTCCCGTCGCTCCGCTCGTGCTTTCACTGGTCCTGGGCGGCATCATGGAGCAGTCGTTCCGACAGGCCATGACGATATCCGGCGGCAATCCGAAGATATTCTTCAACAGCGCGATCACGATCACGCTCGTCATCCTGTCCATTATCTCGATACTTACGCCGTTCATCCTGGCGCGCCTGAAGAGTTTCAAGGGGGTGACCGCGGAAGCGGACTAATCAGCCCGGCCGGCCAGGCGATCGCAGAGAAGCTGCGCAGTACGTAGTCGCTATAATGCCGTTTTCACGCGAACACGCATGAATCCATCCGAACGCGTCGAGTATTCCGCCATCGTCGATCGTCCGCCGCTGAAGCTTCCCGGCGGGGCGCGCATGGTCGTATGGCCGATCGTCAATGTCGAGGTCTGGGATATCTCGCGGTTCATGCCGCGTCAGGTGCTTCCGCCGCCGACGGGCGTCACCCAGCTTCCGGATTTTGCCCACTGGGCATGGCACGAATACGGCAATCGCGTTGGCTTCTGGCGGCTCAAGGAAGCGCTCGACAGCCTCGACATCAAAGCCTCACTGTGCGTGAACGCGCGTGTGTGTACCGACTATGAGCGCATCGCTCGCGCCGCGCGCGACAGCGGCTGGGAATTCATGGGGCATTCGTACGACCAGCGGCCGATCCACTCGGAGCTGGACCAGCGCGCAATGATCCAGCGATCGGTGAAGATCCTTCGTGAGTACAGCGGCAAGCAGCCTGTCGGTTGGCTTGGACCGGGACTGACGGAGACGCTCGACACACCGGACCTTCTGGCCGAAGCGGGTATCCGCTACATCGCGGATTGGGTCATCGACGACGAGCCGGTGCCGATCGAGACGGCGCACGGACGCGTCCTGGCAATGCCCTATTCAGTCGAGTTGAACGACATCCCGATGATGATGATCCAGCATCACGCCGCGGCCGAGTTCGAGTCGCGGTGCCTGGATTATTTCGAGCGCGTCTATGCCGAATCAGCCAAACGCGCGAAGGTGATGGCGATCGCGGTACATACGTACATCTCGGGCGTGCCTCACCGCATCAAGTATTTCGAGCGCGTGCTCCAGTCGCTCAAGAAACAGGAAGGCGTCGTCTTCTGGACGGGCGAGCAGATCCTGGACTGGTACAGCCACGTCCAGTCCCGGTAAACGCCTCAGAGGGACACCAATGCATGGCCTGTGCATGCGCAGGCCGTGTTCCCTCCGAGACCTCCTTTACTTAGGGCTCGCGGCGCTCGCTCCGTCGCCTTAGGCGGCTGTCCAGAGTCTCTAACGCGCGACGACATAGCCGCTCGGCTGCCCGACGATCGTCGTGCGCATGCAGTAGCGATGCGCGCCTGGCGCGAAGTCCGCGAGCGCAAGATGCATCGTGCTGCGGTTATCCCACATGATCACGTCGTGCCGCTGCCATTTGTGGCGGTACGTGAACAGCGGATCGACGGAATGTTCGAAGAGAAAGCGCAATAACGGCATCGATTCGCGCTCGGTCATGCCGACGATGCGTTTGGTCATCTGCTCGCTCAGGTAAAGCGCTTTGCGGCCGGTCTCCGCATGCACCCGAACGAGCGGCTGCGCGATCGGCGGATTGGCCTCGCGGAGCTCTGCAACGAGCTTCGGATCGCGCTTTTTCATATTCTCGACGCCCATGTAGTCGTGGACGGCTTCGAGTCCCTCGATCAGCCGCTTCATCGTATCGGACAACGCGTCGTAGGCAGCGTGCATGCTCGTAAACATCGTGTCGCCGCCGACTTCCGGCAGG
This sequence comes from Burkholderiales bacterium, assembly GCA_035650035.1. GTDB lineage: Bacteria > Pseudomonadota > Gammaproteobacteria > Burkholderiales > SG8-41 > JAQGMV01. Next base: position 12,766 of record DASRIK010000228.1, read on the forward strand.
ATCAGCGCATGGAAAATCGAGCCGAGCGGCGGCCGTTTCGTATACGAGAGATCCGAGTGCCAGTGCCGTCCCACGTTTTCGCTCACTGAAGGCTTGCCGTTCACCGGGATCGTCGAAAGCACGAAAAGCTCCGGGTGGTCCGGATGCCTGAAGGGGCTTCAGCGTCTCGTGCAGGTCCAGCTCGCCGAACCGGCGGCTGTAAGCGATCAGCTGCCGGGGCGTAATGTCCTGCCCACGCACGAGCACGATGCCATACTCGTTCCAGAGCGCCCGGATTTCGGCGATCGTCTCGTCGCGTAGCGTTTCATGCAGATTCAGGTCGAGGATCTCGACGCCGAAAGCGTTCGAAAGTCTTCGCGTCTGCAGTTTGGGTGTCGCGTCGCGTTTCATGACCGTTGCCTCCTGGTCGATCACTCTACCTTTGCGCCCGAAATCTTGATCGCATTCGCCCACTTCGCGGCTTCACGCTTGATGAACGCGGCGAATTCGTCCGGCGTGTTGCCGACCGGAGTGGCACCGAGATCGGCAAAGCGCTGACGCATATCCGCCGTGCCCAACGACTTCGCGATGTCGCGCGCAAGCCGGTTCGTGACTTCGCGCGGCGTGCCCGCCGGTGCGAGGATGCCGTACCACGAGGTCACCTCGAAACCCGGCAGACCGGCTTCGGCCACCGTGGGAATCTCGGGCGCGACCTGGTTTCGCGTGGCGGTCGCGATGCCCAGCGCACGCAGCTTACCGGCGCGCACGTGCGGCAGCAGCGCGAGAACCTCGGCCGACATACAGGCCACACGTCCGCTCAGGAGATCGATGAGCGCGGGTGCGGTTCCTTTGTACGGCACGTGCAGCATGTCGACGCCCGTCATCTGTTTGAACATCTCGAGCGCGATGTGATGCGGCGTGCCGGTGCCCGCCGAGCCGTACGCCAACTGCCCCGGACGCGATTTGGCATAGGCGATGAATTCCTTCAGCGTGGCGCCGGGGAGAGACGCGCTCGCCGCCAGCACGTGTGGAACGAAGGCAACCAGTGTGATCGGAACGAAGTCCCTGGCTGGATCGTACGCGAGCTTCGGAACGAGCGCCGGATTGATCGAGATCGTCGAAGTCGATCCCATGAGCAACGTGTATCCGTCCGCTGTCGCCCGCGCCGCGAGCTCGGAGCCGACGGCGCCTCCGAATCCGGGCCGGTTGTCGACGACGATATTCTGGCCGAGCGCGTCGCGGACGTTCAGCGCGACGGCGCGCCCGAGTACGTCGACTGCACCACCCGGGGGA
>DASRIK010000229.1:0-2878 GCA_035650035.1 Burkholderiales bacterium
TCCGGCTTTGACGATGCGACCCGCCATGACGGGCTGGCCGCTATGGATGCGGCAGACCTCTGCCATCCTACGCGTGGAACTCAGGAAGAACTTCATCACCGCACGCGGCTTCTGGATCTACCTGCTCGCGCTCGCACCGGCGGCGCTCGTGTGGATGCATTCGATCGATGCTGTCATACGCGGCAACCGCCATTCGCTGAACAACGATACGGAGGTGATGGCGGGGATCTTTCAGATCTTCTTCCTGCGTCCCGCTGTTTTCTTTGGCTGCGTCGGAATTTTCACTTACCTGTTCCGCGGCGAGATGGTGGAACGCAGCCTGCACTATTATTTCCTCGCTCCCGTTCGGCGCGAGGTGCTGGCGGCGGGCAAATATCTCGCGGGCCTGATCACGGCAGCATTTTTCTTCTGCGGCAGCATCGCGCTCACGTTCACCGATATGTACTACCACTATTCGGCCCAGGAGCGCGATTTCTTCCTCGGTTCGGGCGGTTATCAGCACCTGGCCGCGTATGTCAGCATCACGGCGCTTGCGTGCATGGCGTACGGGGCGCTGTTTCTGTTTCTCGGGATTCGCTACAGAAATCCCGTGATTCCGGCCGTGACGCTGCTGTTTTGGGAGTCGCTGAATCTATTTCTTCCCGCGTGGCTGCGAAAATTTAGCATCCTGTACTATCTGCGTTCGATGACGCCGGTGGAGTTGAGCCTGCGCGGGCCCGGAGCGCTTCTGGGCGCCGTGGCTGAGCCCGTATCCGCGTGGATCGCAGTTCCGAGTCTCTTTGTCATCACGGCGATGCTGCTGATGCTTGCTGTGCGTCAGCTGAAGATCACCGAGATCAGTTATAGCTCGGACTAGTCCGCTCCCTCTGGTCGCGGCTCTGTTACGTGCTGAGCCGCGACCGGAGGAAGCGGTTGTCTTACGACTTCATACTTTGTGAAACTCCCAGCCTTTGCGGAACGTGGGCTTCAGGAGTCTGTTGGCCTCGCTGTTGTTCGTGATCTTCATCTTCTCGGAGTCGTACTCCAGCTTGCCTTCATGACGAAGCGCAATCACTCCCAGCAGCATCCACTCGACAAAGGGTGCGGAAACATTAAAATTCGAGCAGGCGGGATCGCCGCCCTTACAGGCTCGGATGAAATCGAGCATGTGTCCGGGCGAGCGTGTCAACGTCGGCGCCGGCATTCTGTAGTCCTTCATCTTTTCGACCGGGATGAGCCGCGTCACATCACCGTACGTGCCGGTGGTAAGCATCCCCTGATCGCCGATAAAGAGGCTGCCGTCGGGCGGCGGAAACCGAAGCTGCTCCTTCGGCGTGGACTTCAGCGTCTCGAACTGTTCCCGGTTGAAGACGCGACCCGGAGATCGGAATTCATATGAGAGCGGGCGCGTTGTGCCCGCTAAGGTACGCAATGAAGGCAGATCGCCGATCCACTCTCCTTCCGGCACGCCAGCGATCTTTGGAGTCTCCTTCAGTCCGTCGTACCAAAACACTTTCAGGGCGGGCATGTCGCCGTAGGCTGCGAAGTCGAAGCGAATCACGGAAGCCTTCGGGAACATGAATGGGCTGACGCCATCCTTTTTGATGCACTCGACGCCCGTGAGTTTGCGATGCGAGAGATGGAGCGCCATGTTGGGAGCGCCCAGAATGTGGCACGCCATGTCGCCAAGAGCGCCGCAGCCAAAATCGTAAAAGCCGCGCCAGTTGAACGGCTGGTAGAAGAATCCGCCCCAGCGGTCCGGCTCCGTCTTGCCGCCCGCCGTAAACGGGCGCTTCTCCGCAATGCCAAGCCAGAGGTCCCAATCGAGCGTCGAAGGAACCGGTTCTTCCTTCGGTATTTCAGTCAGGCCCTGCGGCCAGAGCGGCCGGTCGCTCCAGGCATGCACCTCGGTGACGCTGCCGATGTCACCGTGCCAAACGATTTCGGCGCACTGCCGCGTGCCTTCGTTCGAATAGCCCTGGTTGCCCATCTGCGTCGCCACGCCATATTTTGCCGCCGCATCGCGCATCTGCCGCGCTTCCCATACCGTGCGGACCAGCGGTTTCTGAACATAGACGTGCTTGTTCCGCTCCATGCACCACATGGCGTGAGTCGCATGCATGTGATCCGGCGTGGCCACGATCACCGCGTCGATGTTCCTCGCTTCCTTGTCCAGCATCTGGCGGAAGTCTCGATAACGCGTGGCATCCGGATACTGCTTGTAAGTCGCGGCCGCACGGCGGTCATCGACATCGCAAAGCGTAACGATGTTTTCTGCAGACGCGGCGGCTCGCAGGTTGCTGGCGCCCTGTCCGCCTGAGCCGATCGCGGCGAAGTTCAGCTTATTGTTAGGCGACTTGTATCCCAGCGTCTTCAATGACGGTGTGCTGCCGAATCCCCCAGAGGGAACAGCGCCGGCCAGGAGGCTGCCGAAGAAAAAATGGCGTCTCGAGAATCTCATTTTGGTCGCGATCATATCAGGTGGACTGTTTGAACCGGTACCCGGGGTTTAACTCACAACGATACAGCTTCGCGCCTCCCGCGCCCGTTTGCTGGGCGCACACGGCCCAGGACAGCTTCAGCTTCGGCCCGAGAGGAAATACGATCTGCAACCCATCCATTTCCGCCTCGATCGCAGGACCCTGCGCTGGAGGGGGCAGCGTGAAATTCATCAAGCTGCCGAAGGTGACCGGATACGTGTGGCGGATCAGATCGCTGTCCATTGTCTGGATGACTTCCGCCTCCATCAAGTACGTAACCGGATCTCCCCAGTTTCGGACCGCGGCGCTGATCACTCGTCCTCCGCTGGAGAAGCGGTCTGCATGAATCGCGGTGAAAGGACACGGTCCGGCAATACACGAAACCCTGGCATTCCGGAACTGCTTCTTGTCATCCCCGG
>DASRIK010000230.1:0-12169 GCA_035650035.1 Burkholderiales bacterium
CGGCCGGGAGCTATGCGATGGGCGCGGCGCCGGGCGAGGAAGCACGCGAGAATCTGGGCGATGACTTCCGCAACCGCAGTGAGCCTCGGCACGCCGTGAAGGTCAGGACCTTTTCTGCGGGCAGGTTCGAAGTAACGCGCGGGCAATACCGCGTCTTCTCGGAGGCCACCGGCCGCAAAGATCGCGGCTGTTTCATCTGGACCGGTACGCAGTTCGATCTGGACCCCGACAAAAGCTGGCGCGACACCGGTTACGCTCAGGACGACGCGCATCCGGTAACGTGTGTGAGCTGGGAAGATGCGAGCGCGTACGCGAGCTGGCTGAGCGCACGCACCGGCCGGAAGTATCGATTGCTCACAGAAGCCGAATGGGAATACGTGGCAAGAGCAGGCACGACGACCGCGCGGTATTGGGGCGATGACGCCGGCCGCGCGTGTGAGTATGCCAATGGCGCCGACGCCTCAGCACGTGCGCGGGCACGCCATGGAGGCGACTGGCACGTTGCGAATTGCGATGATGGCTACGCGTATACCGCGCCTGTAGGGCGCTACCGCGCGAATGCATTCGGTTTTCACGACATGTTGGGCAACGCGGAGGAGTGGACGCAGGACTGCTGGAATCCAAACTATGTCGGCGCGCCTGTCGATGGCAGTGCAGCGGCTGCGGGCGATTGCGCGCTGCGCGCCGCGCGGGGCGGTTCGTGGCACGACGCGCCGGTCGGACTGCGCGCCGCTTATCGCGTCGGCAGCCCAACTACGGTTCGGGTCTACACTCGCGGTTTCCGCGTAGCGAGAGACATGTAAATGAATTCAACCCAGCGCCTCAGCAATGCGGTCGATGCGTCGATGCCGCTGGCGCAGGCGCTTTTCGACGAAGTGCGAGCGGGAACCAGCGACGAAGTGGGTGTCAGTCGTGAGCCCTACAGCGAGCGCGAACAGCTTGCAGTGGACGTGCTCACGCGCGTCGCGCACGATCTCGATCTCGAGAAGCGCAGCGATCCCTTCGGCAATGTCTATCTGACGCTCGCTGGAGCCGATCGCGCCGCACCGGCATGGATCGCGGGATCGCATGTCGACTCCGTGCCGCGCGGCGGCAACTTCGACGGATTTGCCGGCGTTGTCGCGGGTGTCACCGCGTTGGCCGGTTTTCGCCGCTCGGGTCTTGTCCCGCCGCGTGACGTGACGATCATGGCGATACGCGCGGAAGAGCTCTCCTCGTGGTACGGTGGACAGCACGACGGTCACATCGGCAGCCGCGCCGCGCTGGGACTACTTCCGGCGGCAGAGCTCGACACCGCAATCAACAGCCGCAGCGGCAAGACGTTGCGCAGTCATATGGAAGAAGCCGGCGCCGATCCGGCGGCAGTCGGACGCGGCGCGCCGTATCTCTCACCTGCGAAGTACAGGGGTTATCTCGAGCTTCACATCGAGCAGGGACCAGTGCTCGAGGGCCGCGGTATCCCGGTGGGTGTCGTTACCGCCATACGTGGGGCGTTGCGAGGGCGATCGTGCCGTTGCCTGGGCGCATACACGCATTCGGGTGCGGTACCTCACGAGTACCGCAGCGATGCCGTGATGGCAACCGTCGAGCTCGTGCATGCGCTGGATGAGGAGTGGTCATGCATCCGCGAGCGCGGAGGCGATCTCGTGTTCACCGTCGGCAAGTTCTTTACGGATTCGAAGCAGCATGCGCTCACGAAAGTGCCAGGCGAGACGGAGTTTGCGATCGACTTACGCAGCCAGGACGAGCCTACGCTGGTCGCCCTGCGCGCAGTAGTGGAGCGACTCTCATCGGAGATCGCACAGCGCCGGCGCGTACGTTTCGACTACGCGCCATTTTCGCTACAGAAACCCGCCGTGATGGACCCGCAGTTTCGCGCAGAGCTACTCGACGGCTGCCGCGAACTCGGCATTACCTCCATGGAGATCCCGAGCGGAGCGGGCCACGATGCGCAGGACTTCGTCCATGCAGGTTTTCGGGCAGCCATGATATTCGTGCGGAACAGCCACGGGAGTCACAATCCCGACGAATCGATGGACATGGCAGATTTCGCGCTCGGAGCACGGCTGCTGGCGTGGATGCTTGCCCGCGACTGATGGCGGGAGGACGCCTAGCTCCGCGACTCAGTCCGGCTTCGCGCCAGAGGCTTTGATCACCTTCGCCCATTTCGCAATGTCGGTTCGCATGACGGCGGTGAACTCCTCCGCCGTGCTGCCGATTGCTTCGGCACCGTCGGCGAGCAAGCGCTCTCGCATGTCCGGGCTGCGTACGATCTTCACGATCTCGGCGTTGAGCCGCGTGACGGTCGACCGCGGCGTTCCGGCCGGCGCGAGCACGCCGAACCATGCGCGGGCTTCGTAGCCGCCTATACCGCTTTCGGCGACGGTCGGGATCTCCGGCACGGCTGGAAAGCGCTTGCTCGTCGTGACGGCGAGCGCCTTCAGCTTGCCGGTGCGGACCTGGGGCAGCGCGGGCGGCAGATTAGGAAACGCGAGCTCCACTTCGCCGGACATCACGGCGAGCACGGCCGCAGGCGCGCCTTTGAACGGTACGTGCACCATATTGACTCTGGCGAGCATCTTGAAGAGTTCGCCCGAAAGATGCGCCGTGCTGCCGTTCCCGCCCGAGCCGAACGACAACGCGCCCGGCTTCGCCTTCGCCAGGGCGATCAGATCCTTGACCGATTTGACGGGGAGCGACGGGTGCACGATGAGTATGTTCGGCGCCGACGAAACCAGACTGATCGGGGAGAAATCCCGGATTGGGTCGTACGCGAGCTTTGGATAAAGACCGACGTTTACCGCATGCGAGCCCGCGCTTGCCATGATGAGCGTGTAACCGTCAGGCGGCGCTTTCGCTGCCGCTTCACCGCCGATCGAGCCGCCAGCGCCACCTCGATTCTCCACGACGACGGGCTGTCCCAGAACCTTCGTGAGCTGCTGGGCTACTGCGCGCGCCATAGTGTCCGGTCCACTCCCGGGCGCCGAAGGCACGATCATGCGCACCGGTTTCACAGGATAACGCTCGAGCTCCGGCGTCGGCTGCGCGGCCGCTTCGAACGAGCGCAGTAACGCCAGCACTACCGGAACCGTCCAACAGCGCATGTTCATCATGTTCATCCGAGTCTTGGGTCGCGCAGACTTGTCAGGGGGCGATAAGGATGTGCGCGCATGATGTCCTCGTCGAGGTCGACGCCGAGCCCCGGCGTTTGCGCCAGCACGAGAGAGCCATCCACCAGCACGGGGTGGCTGCCCCGCAGGAGCTCATAGTACAGCGGGCTTTCCCCGAGCTGCTGCTCGAGTATCAGGAAGGCCGGCGCGTCCGCACACACGTGCAGACTTGCAAGCGTGCACACCGGTCCCGTTGGATTGTGCGGCGAGAACGCGACGCCGGCGCGCTCGCACAGCGCGGCGATGCGCAGCATCTCGCGATAGCCCCCAGCGTATTTCACGTCCGGCATAACGACGTCGAGCAGGCCGCCTTCGATGAACGGCCGAAATCCTGCGACGCCGATCTGTTGCTCGGCCCCAGCGAGGCGCGTGCCCGTCGTGTGCGCGAGACTGCGCAGCCGCGCGAGCGCCGGAAAATTCTCCGGACTTTCCGAAATCGGGCATTCGAACCAGAAGAGTTTCGCAGCTTCGGCTTCTTTCAGCACCGCGGCGGCAGTTGCTTCGTCAAAGCGCCAGTGGCAGTCGATGAGCAGATCGTTATTGGCGCCAATTGCTGAGCGCGTTGCGTAAATGCGCTCGATGCCTGTGGCGATGCGGCCGCGACTCGCGGGGCTGCCGAGCTCATCGGGTACGACACCGTCGAAAGGTGCGATTTTGACGGCCCTGTAACCGGCTACCACCGCATCGCGAGCGCTCGCTGCGAAACCGGCGGGCGTGCGGTCTTCGGTCCGCCGGTTGATGTTCGCGTACATCCGAATGGATGTACGCCGAGCCGAACCGAGCATTTCATGGAGTGGCACGCCTTTGGATCGCGCATCGAGGTCCGTGACTGCCTGCTCGAGCGCGCTCACGACGGAGCTTGCAACAAGCCCGCCGGGGGAGGCGGGCTGGACGCGAAGATGCTCGAGCACGTGCGCTGCGGATTGTCCGACAACGCATGCGCTCAGCTCGTCGAGATAGGCGAGTTGCAGCTTCTCCCAGCCATACAGCGTCGCTTCGCCGTAGCCCCTTTTGCCGTCCTCGCTCTCGACGCGTACGAAAAACCAGTTCGACTTTGGCGAGAGATTGACGACGAACGGCGTGATGTTTGCAATCATGCGCGCTCCCCTGGAATCCGAGTAGACGGCACGCCGGGACGCGGACTGTGGCGGATCATATTTGCCCTCACGCGGGTCCTCTCCTCAACGACTCCGCAGGCCGCTCCAGCGTTGGCAACTCACGCTTGAAGATACGCCGCCCGCGCTTGAAGCCGGCCAGCGGTAACGCGCATTTCGCTATGACATCCGAGGCCGACTCCTCGCCCCACACCACGAGGTCCGCCACTTTGCCGACTGCGAGGCCGTAGTCGCCCAGCCGCATCAGCTTCGCCGCACGCTCAGTAATCATTTCGAAGCAGACCGCGAGATCCTTCGGGCCATAGCGCTGGACGATGTTCGCGTAGAGGTTGGCGATTCGCGTGAGAGAGCAATCTCCGTAGGGCGTATAGGCGTTCAGCACGTTGTTCGTTGCGATGGTGCAGTTCGCGCCGTTCTCGATGAGCGTATTGGCATCGGTGACGCCGCGAATGACGCTGTGCTCCATGTGCCGTCCCGCGTTGAAGAGATCCGTCGCGGGCAGCACCGCGAGCGATACCTGGGACTGCGCAAGCCGCCTGCCGACCTCCGCCTGCTCTCTCACGGGCATGCACGAAAACTTCGACCCATGGCCGAAAGCGACCCGGCCCTGCCAGCCGATACGATCTGTGATCTCGCAGACCAGCGGATAGTCGAGTTGATCCACTTCGTATCCGCCGTCGAGATGGAAGTCAACGTCGATGTCGTACTCGCGCGCGAGTTCGAACACACGGCGGATCTGGCCGGCCCCGTCCCGGTCGTAGCGGATTCCTCCGCCGATCACGGGAGCGCCGCGCTCGAGGCATGCCACGAGGTTTTCATCGGCGCCGCGGACGCCCGTCCAGCCTTCCTGCAGAAAGACGCACGGCTGCAGATCCATCGCCCAGGCGTAATCCTTTCGCAATTGCTCGACCACGTCGAAGCCGATGAGGCCCACATTCGGATCGACCTCGACCTGCGTGCGCATGTGCGTCACACCATGAAGAAGACATTGCTCGAGGGTGGCCTGCGCGCGGGCGTACGTGTCTTCGGGTGTGAACGTGTGCTTGACGGTCGCGGTGCGCTGCATATGATCGCGAGCCATGCGATTGGGCTGATACGGCACGCGATCGACCGTCATCGCTTTGTCGAGGTGAAAATGGCTTTCGATCAGGCCGGGTGAGACAAGCTTGCCGCGGGCATCTTGTTCAGGGCCTTCCGCGGCGAGCCTCGGCTCGATCGCGACGATCGTGCCGCCGCGCACCCCGATGTCTACGCCGGGATGATCGGATCGGGTGCTTCCCAGCTTCGCGTTTCGAATGATGAGATCGAGCGCCATCTGTTATCTTTCCTTCCTGGTTGTCCCCTCGCGAATTATTACCCGCAAGAGATTGTCATGTCCCGACATCTGAAGATTGCCGCGGCCCAGCTTGGACCGATCCACCTTGCCGATACTCGCGAAGCGGTCGTGAAGCGCCTGATCGCGCTCATGCGCGAGGCGCACGCGCAAGGCGCGCGTTTCGTCGTTTTTCCCGAACTCGCGCTGACCACGTTCTTCCCGCGGTGGTGGATGGAGGACCCGGCCGAAGTCGACCGCCGCTTTTTCGAGCGCGAGATGCCGTCCGCCGTAACCCGGCCGCTTTTCGAAGAAGGCAAACGTCTCGGTCTTGGTTACTACATCGGCTACGCAGAACTCACGGAGCAGGGCGCGTGCGTCCGCCGTTTCAATACGTCGATACTCGTCGCTCCAGACGGAAACATCGTCGGAAAGTATCGCAAAGTTCACCTGCCCGGCCATGCCGATCACAAGCCGCAAGCGGCCTTCCAGCACCTCGAGAAGAAGTATTTCGAAGTCGGCGATCTCGGCTTCCGCGTCTGGCGATTCATGGACACGATCACCGGCATGCTGATCTGCAACGACCGGCGCTGGCCTGAGGCTTTCCGCGTGCTCGCCCTGCAAGGCGCCGAAATCGTCGCGCTGGGATTCAATACGCCCACCGAGAACCTCCACTATCCGGAGCCGCCGGCGCTCCGCGTCCATCACCACCTCATCATGGCGCAGGCGATGGCCTTCCAGAATGCGACGTGGCTCGTGGAAACTGCGAAATGCGGCGTGGAGGACGGCTTCCGCATGTTCGGACATTCGGTGATCGTCGCGCCCACCGGCGAAATCGCTGCCAAGACAGTCACCGAGGAGGACGAAGTCATTTGTTTCAACTGCGACATCGACCTCGCGCAAAATCTCAAGCAGACGATGTTCAATTTCGCCGCCCACCGGCGCCCGGAGCATTACAGGCTGATTGTCGAGCGCGTTGGGGCGGAGGTGACACCGGCGAATTAGTGTGGCCCGGTTGAGTGCGCGCGTTTTTGTACGCCGCGACCTCGACGATTGCAGGACGCCTGTGGCTGCAGCGGAGCTCTGCGTAGTTGGTCTTTGACGTGGATCAGAGATTGAACGCGCGCCGCATAACTAAAATCCGCGCATTCGCTACCCAGCACCAGTACGGCGCGACCGCATAACGCGAACGAGGAGGCTCGTGGCCATCGCCCCGAGAGAGTTCCAGGTCCTGGTAAAACCTATAGGCGCGGTCTGCAATCTCGACTGCCGCTACTGCTATTACCTGTCCAAGAAAGAGCTCTATCCCGGCACGGCGTCCTTCCGGATGCCGGAGGAGCTCCTCGCTAGCTACATTGCCCAGCATATCGAAGCCTGTCCGAAAGACACGGTGCTCTTCTCGTGGCATGGCGGCGAGCCCACCGTGCTTGGCATCGAGTATTTCCAGACCATCGTCGATCTGCAGCGCAGGCACAACCGTGCGGGGCGCGAGATCATCAACGGAATACAGACCAACGGCACGCTCGTCGACGAGGACTGGTGTCGCTTTTTCGCGAGGGAGCGCTTTTATGTGGGACTGAGCATCGACGGTCCGCGCGAGTTCCACGACGAATACCGGTTGACGAAATCGCATAGAGGCACTCACAAGCAGATGTTGCAAACCTATCGCGCATTACAGCGTCACGGTATCTCGACCGACGTTCTCTGCGTCGTCAATCGCCGCAACGTCAGGCATCCGACCGCGGTGTACCGCTTTTTCAAGGAGCTCGGTGTTCGATATCTGCAATTCCTGCCGCTTGTGCAGCCTGATGGCGATGGCGTCAGTGCCGATACCGCTTCGCCGGAAGCGTACGGCGAGTTTCTCTGTACCGTGTTCGACGAATGGATTCGCAACGACATCGATCGAATCGGCATTCAGAACTTCGACGAACCGTTACGACCTTATCGCGGCATGCCGCACGCGCTTTGCATCTTTCGCGAAACGTGCGGCGACATCCTCGTCCTCGAGCACAATGGCGATGTCTACGAATGCGATCACTTCGTGACGCGCGTGCATCGGCTCGGGAACCTGCGCGAAACGCCTTTACTTTGTTTTTTACAGGGAGAGCGCGTTCGCGCTTTCGGGCAGCGCAAACGCGACGCCCTACCTCGCTATTGCCGAAGTTGCGAAGTGCTTCATCAATGCAACGGCGGTTGCCCCAAGGATCGTCTGGCGCGTACGCCGGACGGTGAAAAGGGACTGAACTATCTGTGCGCGGGATACAAACGCTTCCTTGCACACTGCGCCCCGTATCTCGAGCGCTTGGCACACGCTGAACGTACAGGCGTGAGCAATGCTGCATTCATGGCGGGATTGCGCTCCGAAGCTGCGCACGGCCTGAGTCGTAGCGGCCGCAACGATCCGTGTCCCTGTGGGAGCGGCAAGAAATTCAAGAAGTGCTGTATGAGAACGCAATGAGCTATCGGCGGCAACCGCTGCACCTGCGTGCGGCGATGTGATGGTGCTTTTACTCGACGGTGATGCCGGCATCCTTGACCACTTTCGACCATTTTGCGACTTCGCGCTTGATCTGCGCCGCGAACTCTGCCGGGCTGCTCGCAACGATCTCGAAACCGAGCGACGTTATACGGTCCTTCACGTCAGGCTGACCGAGTATGTTGACCACGGTCGCGTGGAGGCGCTGCACGATCGCCTGAGAAGTCCCGGCTGGAACGAGCACGGCTTGCAGCGTGTCCGCTTCGTGGCCTTTGAACCCCGACTCCGCCATCGTCGGCACATCGGGCAACTGTGTCGAGCGTTTTGCGCTCGTAACTGCCAGTCCCCGCAAGCGGCCCCCGCGAATGTGCGGTATGACGCCCGGCATCGCCATGCAGCCGAGCGGGACCTGGTTTGCGAGCGTCGCGGCGATGGCCGGCCCGGCGCCGTTGTAGGGGACATTCGTGATGTCGAGCCGGGTCGTAAGCCTGAAGAGTGCCGCGGACAGATCTGGCGTCGTGCCGATGCCGGGCGTCGCGAAGCTGTATTTCTTCGGCGCGGTTTCGATCACCTTTGCGAGTTCCGCCATCGACTTCGCCGGGATGCCGGGGTAAACCACGAACACGTTCGGCGCGGCCGCAATATTACTGATCGGGGCGAAGCTCTTGTAAGGGTCGTAAGGGATCTTCGCATACAGCCCGGGGTTTACGACGAAGCTCGAGCTCACGACGAGCAGCGTGTAGCCGTCCGGGGTGGCGTTGGCTGCGAGACCGGTACCGATATTCCCGCCCGCGCCGGCACGGTTGTCGACGACGACCTGCTGGTGGAACGTCTCGGAGAGCTTTGCGGCAAGGACGCGGGCGACGACGTCCGTCGGTCCGCCAGGCGCGAACGGCACGATCATTCGTATAGGCCGCGTCGGATACTCCTGCGCGGCGGCCGCACCGACTCCCAGCAACGAGGTCCCGAAGATGCACGTCGAGATCCACATCTTGCTCATCGGCAGGTTTCCTCCTGTGCTCGTGGGTTATTCCGCAAAATGCTTCAACGCATAGTCGCTTAGCTCCATGCCGTGGCCGGGACGGTTTGGTGCCCCCATCACGCCGTTCCTGATTTGCGGCGGATCTTTCCACATCTCGGCGGGCGCACCGGCGAGAAACTCGACGAGCGCTGCGTTCGGAATCGACACGAGTACGTGAATCGAGAGCTCCGGCACGAGGTGCGGCGCGATCTTCACGTTGTAGGCTGCCGCGAGGTGCGCGATTTTCATCATTTCGCCGAAACCGCCGCAGCGATGTATATCCGGGTTCAGATATTGCGCGGCTTTATGCTCGATCAGATCGCGAAAACCGTAGCGGGTGTATTCGTTTTCGCCGGTCGCGATCGGGATGCGAAGCGCGCGGGCGACTTCCCCACATTGCGCGATGTTGTCCGCAAGCACCGGTTCCTCGTACCAGTAGAGGTCGAACTCTTCCAGGTGGCGTCCGATCTTGAGGTGAGTGGCGACGTCCCAGCGCTGATTTGCGTCGACGAGCAACTCGACGTCGTTGCCCAGTGCCTTGCGCACTGCGCGTACGCGCTCGACGTTCTCCATGAGGTTCGGGCGCCCCAGTTTCATCTTGTAATGGCGGCATCCAAGCGCGACGAAACCTTCGGCCTCTTTCACGATATCGTCCACGGAATAGGAAAGAAAACCGCCGCTGCCATAAACGGCAACCTCATCGGTGCAGGCTCCAAAGAGCTGCCATACGGGCCGGTTCATCGACTTCGCGAGCAAGTCCCAAAGTCCGATGTCGAGCGCGCTGATCGCGTAGACCGGTATGCCTTTCTTGCGTATGCCCCGGTCGGTGTCGTACATCTTTTCCCACAGGCGATTCACGTGTAGGGGGTTTTCGCCTATGAGCTGCGGCACGAGGCTTTTTTCCAGATATTCTCGAACCGACTCGGCGCCGGCACCGCCAACAAGCATCGTGTAGCCCAGACCTTCGACGCCTGCGTCGGTCTGGATGCGTGCGATGACGTATCTGTTTTCGCGGTAGTAGGTCGACACCGGTGGCGCATTCGGAACGCGCAGCATGGAAGTTTTTACGGCGGTGATTTTCATGTCGAGAGCTCCCGGTTCGGTTGCATGACTATTCGACTTTGATGCCGGCCTGCTTGATCACTTTCGTCCATTTCCCGACTTCGAGCCGGATCTGGCGAGCGAACTCCTCCGGGCTGCTCGCGACGACGTCGAAGCCGAGCCCCATGAGCTTCTCGCGCATCTCAGCCTGCGTGAGGATCTTCACCACATCGGCATTCAGCCGCTTCACAATCTCCTGTGGCGTTCCCGTGGGCACGAGCATGCTTTGCATCGTGTCCGATTCCTGGCCGGGGAAGCCGGCTTCGGCCATCGTAGGCACATCCGGCAGCGTCGGTGTGCGCTTCGGGCTCGTCACCGCCAATGCGCGCAAACGTCCTCCCTGAATATGTGGAATGGCCGGCGTGATGGCAGCGCACCCCACGGGCAATTGATTCCCAAGCAGCGCGACGATCGTCGGGCCCGCGCCGTTGAAAGGGACAGTCGCGTAGTCGAGCTTGGTCGTGAGCTTGAACAAAGCGGCGGAAAGGTCGGGCGTCGTGCCGATACCCGGTGTTGCCATGCTCCATTTCCCGGGCGATGCCTGTACGAGCTTCGCCAGGTCCTGCATCGATTTTGCCGGCAGGGTCGGGTGCGCGATGAACGCGTTCGGCGAAGCGACCATTTTCGAAACCGGCATGAAGCTTTTCTCGGGGTCGTAGGAGCTTCTCGTGTAAAGCCCCGGGTTCACGACATACGCCGAGCTCACGACGAGAATCGTATAGCCGTCGGGTGTCGCTCTCGCCGCCATGCCGATGCCGATGTTGCCGCCCGCGCCCACGCGATTGTCGACGACCACCTGCTGACCGTAGACCTCAGTGAGCTTCTGGCCGACGAGGCGTGCCATGACGTCCGAGGGACCGCCAACTGCGAAAGGAACGATGATGCGAATCGGGCGCGTCGGGTATTGCTGAGCGACAGCGGTCTGCGCGACCGCGTAAACGAGCGCTGCCAGTATCAAACGACTAAACATTCTTGTGCTCCTCGGGGGTCAGAACCGGAACGGCGCCGTCCTCTACTGCTTCACGACTGTTCCGTAAGTCGCGGTCACTCGAGAAGCTTCACGGGGCGGCTCGCGCCGATGATACCGCGCGACGTGTCCCTTAGGATCGATCAAAGACATCGACGCGCCAGCCGTGGTGGGATGTGCAGAGCCGCAGCTACAATCGCGGCGAACGTTGCGGCATGCGTCGAATGCCGCTGGCCGACGCTCTTTCAATCCCGGTGGAGAACTTGCCATGACACCCAACCCTGCCACACGTACAGGCGGTCAAATGGTTGCTCAGGCGCTGCGCATACACGGCGTCGACCACGTCTTTTGCGTGCCGGGAGAGAGCTTCCTTCCGGTGCTCGATGGCCTGTACGGCGAGCGTGAACGGATTCGCACGATCGTCTGTCGGCAGGAAGGTGGGGCGGCGCACATGGCAGAAGCCTATGCAAAGCTCACCGGCAAACCCGGCGTGTGCCTGGTTACGCGCGGGCCCGGCTCCACGAACGCGAGCATCGGCGTTCATACGGCTCGGCAGGACTCGACACCACTCGTCCTGCTCGTGGGGCAGGTGAGCAGGGACGTGCTGGGGCGTGAGGCGTGGCAGGAGATCGATGTCGCACGCATGTTCACGCCCATCGCGAAGTGGGCCACGCAGATCGACGATGTGGCTCGCGTGCCGGAGCTCCTGAGCCGCGCGTTTCACGTCGCGAGCTCCGGGCGGCCGGGTCCGGTGGTAGTCGCGCTGCCGGAGGATGTGCTTTATGCGGAAAGCGATGCCGCCGATGCTGCGCCTTATCAACGAGCGCAGGCTTCGCCGAAGCCAGCGGATGTCAGCCGGATGGCCGCGATGATCGCTGCAGCCGAGCGACCACTTGTGATCTTGGGTGGAGGCGACTGGAATGCACAGGCATGCGCGGACATCGAGTCGTTCTGCACGGCTTTTCAGCTTCCCGTCGCGACAGCCTTCCGGCGGCAGGACCTCATCG
>DASRIK010000231.1:0-7016 GCA_035650035.1 Burkholderiales bacterium
GTTATATTAACCGTCTTCAGATGAATCCGGCTGAACGCGTGCCGAATCCCTGCTTCCGACACATCGAAGTGCGGCCCATCGCCGGCGCACTCGGGGCGGAAATCGCCCACATCGATGTCTCACGTCCGCTGTCCCGGGACGTGATTGCCGAGATCCGCGCGGCGTGGCTCGACCATCTCGTGGTGTTCTTTCGGCACCAGCAGCTCACGCCGCAGGGGTTGCTCGACTTCGCAAGTCGTTTCGGCGAACCGATGGAATATCCGCAGCTGAAAGGGCTCCCGGAGTGCCCGCTCGTGACGCCCGTCGTCAAGCTCCCTCACGAGCGCGTGAACTTCGGCGGCGTGTGGCATTCCGACACGACATATCTCGAAGCGCCGCCGATGGCGAGCCTCCTCTATGCCGTGGAGACGCCGCCCTACGGTGGCGACACGCTTTTTGCGAATCAGTATCTCGCCTACGACACGCTCTCCGAAGGGCTGAAACGCTCGATCGACGGCCTTGTCGGCGTCAGTACCTCGACGAAAGCCGAAGTGTCGAGGACCCGCGAAGATCGGCTCCGCGAAAGCGGCGCGGCTCTGAAAGCGCTGACGGGAGCACACCCGGTCGTCCGCACACATCCGGAGACGCGGCGCAAAGCTCTTTATGTCAACGTCGCGCACACGAGCCATTTCGAAGGCTGGACGGAAGAGGAGAGTGCGCCGCTGCTGGACTATCTCTTCAGACACCAGGTGCGGCCGGAATTCACCTGCCGCTTTCAGTGGGAGCCCGGTTCCCTCGCTTTGTGGGACAACCGCTGCGCTCAACACAACCCGGTGAACGACTATCACGGATTCAAGCGTGTCATGCACCGCGTGACGCTTGCGGGTGAGAAACCTTTCTGAGCCAGCCGGCGGTGGCGTCGCTCACTTCCGAGAGCACCTGATCGTCCGTTCTTCCGGACGATTTGAGTACATGGAACGAGTGATCGGCCCCTGTGAGCCAATGCATTTGCCAGTTCCTGCCCAGACGCCGAACCACGCCTTCCATCAGCTCGCGCTGGCACAAGGCGTCACGCGTGCCGTTGAAGCAGAGAACCGGAACTCGAATCTGCGGCAGGTGGGCATCGCGAAGCTTCTCCGGTTGGTTTGCGGGGTGCAGCGGATACGCGAAAAGCAGGAGCCCGTCGCCCGCTGTGCCCTCTGCCGCGAGCATCGAAGCCGTTCGCCCGCCCATCGAGCGCCCGCCGGTCACGAGCGTGCGCGGTGAGAGCGTTGCGCGCGTATGCTCGATTACCGCGCTCATGCACGCCTTCAGCCGAGGCATCGGATCCGGTCGAGCTGAACCCTGCTCGCGATAGACGAAGTTGAAACGCACGATACCCGTGCCGCTCGCACGCAGCGCAGCCGCAAGCTTTTCCATGTTGCGATCGCGCATGTGACCGCCCGCACCATGCGCGCAAACGAAGACGATGTCGTTCTCCCCGCTCGCCCCCGGCTCGAACAGGGCGCTCGTGCCCGTACCGTCGAACGCGATGTGCCATTCCACCCGGCCACTCGCGCGTTCGGTTTTGTGTACAGTCGCCATATTCGCAGCTATGAGCTACCGATCGGGAGGGCGAGGTCCATATGCGAGAAACGATAGCCATTATCCTTGGGGTGACTATCGCGGTGCTGCTGGGGATCATCGTTTATCAGAATCAGCGGCGGTTTCACAAGCCCCTCATCACCACTCCATACCAGCGTGTCACGCTGCAGAACGGACTTGTCTATTACGGCCGCATCGATCACCTGGGCACGGATCATCCTGTATTGCGCGACCCCCTGAGCGTTCGCGAAGACGCGGAGACGGGCACCCGCGAACGCCGTTATGTCGTCACGAAGCGCAAGGACGAAGCGAATGGCGCGGACCACATGATCTTTCCGGCAGGATCGATTGCGCACATCGAACCGGTGCGCCCGGACTCCGCGATCGGTAAAGCCATCCAGCAGGCGCTGGAACGTCGATAGTGCCTGCACGCTTCGTCACACAAGGAACGTTCATTGCTGTGAAAGAGGTTCCACCTCAACAAGGAGCAGCAAATGGGTATTTTCAGCTCAATTCTAGATAAGCTACGCCGTCACGGGTCTGCATCCCAGGCTTCCGGTGCCCAACAGACCTCGGGGCAACAGCAGGCGCAGCCTTTCCCACAAGGCGGTCAGCAAGGCGCCGCGCAAAGCTCGCTACAGAACGTCGACGTCGACGCGGTGCTTTCGAATCTCGCGGCGCAGAAAGGCGGTGGCGGCAACTATCGGCAATCGATCGTCGACCTGCTCAAGCTCCTCGATCTCGATTCCAGCCTGGGTGCAAGGAAAGAGCTCGCCGAAGAGCTGAACGTTCACGCGGGAGCCGACGGCAGTGCCGAGCAGAACATCGCGTTGCACAAGGCCGTCGTGCGCAAGCTCGAGGAAAACGGCGGCAAGGTGCCGGAGAGCATGAAGCATTGACGCGGTCGTGCATTGGAGTTCACCATCGGGAGCGCCGCGGCGCTCCTTTTTTTCATCTTTCCGCCGAACGCCCGGCGCGACGGTCACGGCGCAATTCACGAGCGAGGAGACGATGACGGAAACAACACGCGGTGCGCACACATTCGAGCAGGCCGAGGACATCGACACCGAACGTCGACGCGTGCTCAGGCTCGGTGCCGCGGCACTTGTCGCCAGCGCCGCACCACATGCGGGCTGCGCGCAGGCACCGGCGTCAGCGCAAAGGGCCGCGGCCGCTGCAGGTGCACAGCCGGACGTGGCGCCCTCCGATCGCGTCTTCATCACCAACGAGGACTCGAACACGGTGAGCGTGATCGATCCGTCGAAGAACGTGGTGGACACGACGATCAATCTCACGAGCTTCGACGAGGATGCGAGGCCGCCTTTCCGGTTCGTGACGGGCGGGGTCATACCCACGCACGCAGCGATGATCCAGAAGCCGCTCTATCACGGGTGCATCTCCGCCCACGGGGCCGCGCCGAATCCGGACAATACGATGCTGGCGACGTCCGGCCGCGGTTCGAGCAACGTATACCTCATCGACGTGGTGAATCGTCGCGTTATCGGAAACGTGCCGAAT
Organism: Burkholderiales bacterium; assembly: GCA_035650035.1. GTDB lineage: Bacteria > Pseudomonadota > Gammaproteobacteria > Burkholderiales > SG8-41 > JAQGMV01. Next base: position 3,082 of record DASRIK010000231.1, read on the forward strand.
CCGCTTGCCGGTCCGACCACGAATCCGGAACGTCTTTCGAGCGGCATACTGGTCGGGCGCGAACCGCACGAGCCGACGTTCACCCGCAATGGCCGCGAGCTCTGGGTGACTCTTCGCGGTGAAGATCGCATTGCCGTCCTCGATGTCGCCCGTGCGCAGCGTGAAGCCGCCGGTATGGCCGCAGCGGCCATCAGAATGTTCGTGCCGACCATCAATGGGCCTGCTCAGGTCTGGTTCTCGAAAGATGGCCGTCTTGCTTTCGTCGTGAGCCAGAAAGTCGCCCAGCTCGAAATTCTTGCCGTCGATCCGGACAGCGAGGGTTCCTCGCGACCGAAACGGCTCACGGTTCTGGACTTGAGCGCACAGGACAAACCTGGGTTCACGCCTTTCCAGAAGAACACACCGGACGGCGCCGAAATGTGGCTCTCGCACAAGCTTGCCGACGCGGTGAGCGCAGTCGGTATTCGCGATCCTTTCCGGCCGCTCGTGACGGTGCCGCTTGGCAAGCTCGCGCGGCCCAATCACCTCGAGTTCGTCGAGAACGGCCGCGGACGCGTTGCGTACGTGAGCTATGCGCGCGTGGACGACAACGGTCCCGGCGGTGTCGCGTCGAGCCAGATCGGCATCATCGATCGCAGCGCCCCCGTCGCGAAGCAGCATGTCGTGGCGACCTTCTTCTCACACGGTCGCGAAGCGCACGGCCTGTGGACGAATCCGGCGAACAATCTGCTGTATATCGCACATGAGCAGGACGAGCTGCCGAACACGCCCAATGCCGGACAAACCGTCGCGAGCGCGTTCGACGTGTCGAATCCGCTCGAGCCGAAGTTCCTCGCACAGATCCCGCTCGGGAGCCTGAAGCTTCCTTCGGGCGAGCTGCGTAGCAAGAAAAGCATCAATCTCGTTTACGCGCGGCCCGGCTATCGCGGACAGACTGCATGACTTACGACGAATACACGCACTCTATGCACGCCGGCATGGAAAAAATGATGCGCGACATGCATGCCGGTGGCGCGAGCGGCAATCCGGACGTCGATTTTCTGGCAATGATGATTCCGCATCACGAAGGCGCAGTCGAAATGGCCCGCCTCGTTCTGTTGCACGGACGTGACCCACTCGTACGCAGGCTCGCCGAAGACATCATCGCGGGACAGACGACGGAGATCACCGCGATGCGTGCACGCCTTGCGCGGCTCAAGCGAGGCGGCGACGCGGACCCCGACGGCTTTCCGGCGCTCGGCTCGACGCGCGGCGGACCCTGACACCGCACCTCTACACGTTGCCGCAACCGTCGTAAGATGAAGACATGCACAAGACAAGCCGAGTAATCCTGGTCATCTGCGGCGTAATGCTGAGTTGTGCGGTCGGGCCCGCCGTTGCGGCGGAAATCGCATATCCGAGCAGGCCAATCCGCATCGTCGATCCATTCCCACCGGGTGGGCCGAGCGACATCGTGGCGCGCTCGATCAGCCCCCGGTTGGGTGAAGCGCTCGGGCAAACTGTGGTCGTAGACAACCGCGGTGGTGCCGCGGGCGTGGTCGGTTGCGAGATCGTCGCGAAAGCGGCGCCCGACGGGCACACCCTGCTCCTCGGGCCGTCGGGGGCACTTACCATACAGCCGACGCTCAGCTCGAAGCTTCCGTACGATCCGCGGCGCGATTTCGAACCCGTCACCCAGCTCACGAGCGGACCGCAGGTGATTGCGGTCAATCCGAGCGTGCCCGCGAGATCGATCCCGGAGCTGATTGCGCTCGCGAAAGCGAAGCCCGGTCAGCTGAATTACGCGTCGGGCGGTGCGGGGACTGCCAATCACCTCGCGGCGGAAGTGTTCAAACTCGCCTCAGTCGTGAACATCGTGCACGTTCCCTATAAAGGAACAGGACCCGCTCTCGCGAGCGTGATCTCGGGCGAGACGCAGATGATCATCTCGAGCCTGCTTCCCGCGCTACCGCACGTCAAATCAGGAAAGTTGAGAGCGCTCGCCGTCACGAGCACGTCGCGCAGCGCCGCAGTGCCGGATGTGCCCACCGCTGCCGAATCGGGGTTACCGAAATTCGAGACCTCGAGCTGGCACGGTATCCTCGTGCCGGCGAGAACACCCCGTGCGATCGTCACGCGCCTGCACGACGAAGTCGTCAAAGTGCTCAACCTTCCGGACGTGCGAGAGCGCTTGACTGCGCAGGGATTGAACGTCGTCGCGTCGACACCGCAGGCCTTCGCCGGTCACATCAAGTCGGAAACCGAAAAGTATGCGCGGGTGATCAAACAGGTGGGTATCAAGCCGGAGGCGTAGAGCGGGTGGTGCAGCTCGGGTCGAGGGACGCGCTCCCGCGAGGTGCACTCGAACGTGTATGCGATCGTGGTCCGGAATGTCCAGCGAACGAGCCCTCCGTTGCGTGCGGCGCTGACTCAGCTCTCACGCGCCGTCGCACACGCGATAGCATGCTTGGCAATGCCTCATCGCGGAGATCGCGTTAACGTATATCAAAGCCGGCTATTATCCGGCTGTCCTACACTGGCCGCACTCTCCAGCCCGAGGCTTGCGCATGCAAACGCTCTTCGCACTGATGAACCTGACGGCGGCTGCGGCGCTCCTGCTGAACTGCTCCCTTGGCGCACAGGCTCAGACCTACCCATCCAAGCCGATTCGCGTCGTCGTTGGGGCAGGTGCCGGCGGGCCGACAGACCTCGCGGCACGTATGATCAGCCAGCCGCTCACGAAGGCGTGGGGCGTTCCGGTCGTAGTGGACAACCGGGCCGGAGCCGGCGGGATGATCGGCGCCGACCTCGTCGCCAAGAGCACACCGGACGGTTACACGGTGTTTGCCGGAAGCTTCGCTCCGAATGTCCTGGCCGCGTCTCGCGCGAAGGTTTCATACGACGCCTACAAGGGTTTCGCTCATGTCACCGTGCTCGGCACGTATCCCATGGCGATCGTGGTGCGGGCGGACTCCCGGTTTCAAAGCCTCGAGCAGCTGATTAAGGAGACGAAGGAAAGGCCGTCGGGGCTGAACTATGCATCGGGCGGTGTCGGCGCCTCCTCGCACCTCTTCGTGGAAATGATGAACATGCGTGCGAATGTGAAGGCGGTGAACGTCCCTTTTCAGGGTGGAGGCCCGGCGCTGAACGCGCTTCTGGGGCAGCAAGTGGACTTCGCAGCCTTGGGCGTCACCATCGTTCATGCACAGGCTGAGCGCGTGCGGGCTCTCGCGGTCACCAGTGCGACGCCTCACCCAAAGCTGCCCGGCGTACCACCGGTCGCTCAGATGTTCCCGGGATTCGACGCACAGGATTTCGCGTCTCTGCACATGCCTGCCGCCACTCCGCGCGAGCTCGTTGCGAAGGTGCAACGTGACGTCGCCGCGATCCTCGCCCAGCCGGACGTTAGGACGAAATTCGAGCAGCAGCTCGCCATGCAGGTCGCTGGCACGAGCCCCGCCGCGACCGCTGAATTCATCCGCAAAGAAATCGAGAAATGGCGCCCCATTATCAAGGCGACCGGCGTCGACGCCACCTGAAAATCGTGTGATGGATATCGACATCGTCGATCCGGCGTTCAGGCGCCTTGTCGAGCCGCGTCCACTGCTTGATTGCATTGCGCACGGTCTTACATTCGGCGAGGGGCCGGTCTGGGACCGCCGTTCCGGCCAGCTCTTCTTCGTCGACATCATCGGCAATCGCATCTGGAAGTACAGGTCGGGAGTAGGCCGTGAGATCGTAATCGAGCCGAGCGGCCACGCGAACGGGATGACGCTGGACAGGGAAGGGCGGCTCGTCGTAGCGGGCTGGAGCGGACGCACCATCTGGCGCATCGAGAAGGACGGTTCGCTCGTGACGCTGGTATCGCACTACAACGGGAAGAAGATCAACACACCGAATGACATCGTCGTTCATTCGAGCGGGGCGATCTACTGGACGGATCCGCCGAACGGGCT
>DASRIK010000232.1:0-10825 GCA_035650035.1 Burkholderiales bacterium
CACCCGCTACCGCGTTCGGCACGCGCGTGTCCGAGCACTCCCCCCATCCGGTGATGCCTTCGTCGGTTTCGACTTTGACGTACGTCCAGGCGCGCCAGCCGCCGTCGACCACGAAGGTTTCGAGATTGGTTATTTTCATGCCGCCTCCGTTTGGAAGCCGTTCGCCCTGAGCTCGTCGAAGGATGAACGGCAGATCATTTCCCACAATTCTGGTCGCCGCGCCAGTGTAGCGGACTCTTCGACCTCGTCGGCATCGCTGATTTCAGCGAAAGGCTTCGCCCGTTACGAAAGAAGACGTTCAACCTCCAGTCTGAGTACCGCGCGAGCCGCTAGCGGTCCCCCCGACGTGCGAAAGTGTCACGCTAAGTGCGCGAGCAAAGCGTTCGATTCCCCGGGCGTCCGTCGTGTAAGCGAGAATCGCTCGGCCATTCAGCACGCGTAAGAAGCGCTCGTGGAGCGATCCATCTGCGGCATGCTGAACGGCTGCGAGCTGGCGCAGTCGATCGTGCTGACCGATGAGGACGCACCGTGCACCGAAGGCCTGTTGCAGCTCCGCTATCTCCCACAGCACGTTTTCGGTCGCCTCCGAAACGTCGATCACCACGAGACGCGCGCTCGCAGCGATGCGTTGAACCGCACGCCGCCAAATCGCCGAGGAGACGCGCAACACCGTTAGCCTGGGTATCAGCACCTTGCGCTGCTCGGTGGTGATGTCGTTTGCCACACGGTCGAGTTCACCGACATCGCGCACGTCGATTGTCTTTGCTCGTTCGGCTGCATCCACAGCACGCGCGGAGGAACTCAAGAAGGCGATGACGCCTGCGAGCGGCACCGCAAACAGAGCCGCCAGGCCCGTGATGCTCATGATCACGAAAGCACCGGCGCCGATCGTCACCAGCAGAGCGAATATCCCCAGCAGGGTGGGGGCTATCTCGGTAATCGGCGGACGGCCGTCGACCACCGCCATGAGCACGCGCGCGTAACGTTCGACCGTGCCGTTGTCCAGGAAGTCGCGCCAACTCGGTGCAGTGAACACCTCTAGAGCCACGACCAGCCATGAAGCGAGCACGACAACGGGAAACAGACGCCCGCCCAGCATCATCGCAAGTGACGAGAATCGCTTCCATGCAACGCCGCCGACGGAAAACAGACGCCTCGCGGCCGCCGACGGTCCGATGGAGGCGATCTCGGCATCGTCCAGCGTGACGAGGCGCCAGCGGCTGCCCATCTTCGTGCTCACTGCGAAGCTCATCGCACGGGTCGCGTCATCGTACCGGAACCGCCGCAGAAAAAGGGCCATTCCGCGATCGCGGCGCACGAACCACAGGCCCGACTTGAGCGCGACGGCGACGATCGCCATAGAAATCGCCCAAGACAGCACCAGCTCGGCAGTGGGAACGTCCCACTGACTCGGCTTCGCTGCGCCTGGGCTGCTACTCCCGATCCACGTCAGGGTGAGCCCAACCACCATGATCGTCGCCGGGACTGCAACGGTCGTGGCGAGCAGGGCGATCCCGATGAGAAGTCTGCCGAGTGTCCTCCCCAGCGTCTGCTTCACTGTATTCGAAGAACCGCCCGCCGGCTGATCCAGGATGATTTGGAAGTGAGGAACGCTACTCATGTTGCGCGATGATGCATCCGGGCGCGACGCAGTTCGCCGCGCGTCGGTGACCGGAACTACTATGACACAGGGAACGCCGTGGCGTTGGCCACCCTGCGGACAGCCCTTGAACTGTAGGAACTACCGCAACGAGTCGAGCAGCTCGATCGCTGGCGGCAGGTCCTGAACCGGATGTGAACAGATTCGGTGGCGCTGCGAACGGCTGCTCGAGGCGCTGCTGCCTTGCCGAGGCTGACAATGACAGCGAGCCTCACGGCGCGCAAAATGCGGTTTCTTGCAAGAACCAACCTTGGAGGAAGTGAATGAGCGTACTCGAAATCGAGCGGCGGGACGGCGTCATGACGCTGCGCATGAATCGCCCGGATCGCCTGAATGCCCTCAATGTGGAGCTGCGACAGGCGCTTGCGGAGGCCTGGTGCGAGTTTCGCGACAGCAACGACCTCGAAGTCGCGATCTTCACCGGCACCGGACGCGCTTTCTGCGCCGGCGAGGACATGAAGGAATCCGTGCAGCGCGGCGTCGCCGGCAGCTCGAGCGGGCTCGTTCGCAAGGAAAATCCGTACGACGCGGGCACGCTGGAAAAACCGGTGATCGTCGCGGTGAACGGCTATGCCATGGGCGGTGGTTTCATGCTGGTCGAACGCGCTGATCTGCGCGTCGCCGTGCGCGGCGCGGTCTTCGAATCGTCGGAAGCGAAACGCTGGCTCCTCGGCGGTTACGATCACGGCGTCAAAGGCCGTTTCGCGCACGCGGCGGCGACGGAGCTCGCGTTCGCGTTCCGCTTCAGCGCGGAGCGCCTCTACGAACTTGGGTTCATCAACCGTCTGGTCGAACCCGAGGCGCTTCTGCCGACCGCACAGGAAATGGCGGCGCATCTGATGACGCTGCCGCCGGCCTCACGGGTGAACACGACCGTCATGATGCGAGCGATCCGCCCGCGTGTCTCGGACGAGCTCGAAGAGCTCGCTGCGCGGCTCAAGGAACACGGCGCGAAGGAAGACCTCATGGAATCGCGCAGGGCGTTCGCCGAAAAGCGCCCGCCGCGCTTCAAAGGCTGGGACAACCCGGAAGACCGTCATCGCACGCCGAAGCTGCAGCGGAAGTGACGGCGAAGCGATCGCGCGAACGAGACACCCGACTTACCTGAGCAACTGCAACACCATCTGCGGCATGGCGTTCGCCTGCGCGATCATCGCTGTCGCCGAGTCGCGGAGGATTTTCGCCTTCGTCAGCGCGGCGGTTTCGATCGCGTAGTCGGCATCGGCGATAGCAAATCTCACGGGCGCGGCGTCGGGCTGCTACCTGATGTGCTTGAGGATCGGCGGCAGCCTCGAACCTGTGCAACCCCAGGGCGCGAGCAGCATCAGCCCATAGGACCCGATTTCTTGTCGAATTCGTCGCTCCCCAACCGACTAGTCGTGATCACCCAGACCCGAAGGAGACTTCATGGAATTCGCTCAGAAAATCACGCCATGTCTATGGTTCGACAGCGAGGCCGAAGAAGCGGCCAATTTCTACATTGGCATCTTCCCCGATTCGAAAATCACGAACATCTCGCGGTACGGCAAGGCAGGCTACGAAATCCACCACAGGCCTGCGGGCAGTGTCATGGCGGTCGCATTCGAGCTCAATGGAAACGGATTCTCGGCGCTGAACGGAGGCCCGATATTCAAGTTCAACGAAGCGATCTCGTTTCAGATCCATTGCGACACGCAGGAAGAGGTCGACCACTATTGGACGAAGCTCGGCCGGGGCGGCGACGAAAAAGCGCAGCAATGCGGCTGGCTCAAAGACAAGTACGGGCTCTCGTGGCAAGTCGTTCCGCGTGTGTTGTTAGAGATGCTCGACGACCCAGACCCCGAAAAATCGGAACGCGTGATGAGTGCCATGCTCAAGATGAAGAAGATCGAAATCGGAGCGCTGGAACGGGCCTACCGCGCCGGCCCGTGATCACCGCGCCGGGCTGATAATCTAGGCGCTCCCATGTTTTTCACCCGAGGAGCGCCTCCATGATTCAAGTCTACCGGCCACTTGCGGCCCCGCAGGACGTCGGTGTCGACGACACAGCCGTTCAGCTCGGAAAGCCTGCCGGTGGATGGCGGCTGCGACTCTACAGGATCGTGTTCGAGTCCGATACGCGAGCCGGTCGCATCTTCGACATCGTCCTGATCGCCGTCATCGTCCTGAGCGTTGCAGCGGTGCTGGTCGACAGCGTCGAGCGTATCGCCTCGCGCCACGGCGTGCTGCTGAACAGGCTCGAATGGATGTTCACGATCCTTTTCACGATCGAGTACATCGCGCGTCTGTCGTGCATCGACCGTCCATGGCGTTACGCGCGAAGCTTTTTCGGCATCGTCGACCTGCTCGCCGTCCTGCCCACGTATCTCGCCATTCTCCTGCCCGAGGCGCACCTGTTGATCGATGTACGGATCCTGAGACTCCTTCGCTGCTTCAGGATTTTCAAGCTGACGGAATACGTCCGGGAGTTCCGGCTTCTGGGCAGGGCGATGGCGCACAGCATGCGCAAAATACTGGTGTTCCTGTCGGTCGTGGTGATAGCGGTGCTGATCGTCGGCACGCTCATGTACGTGATCGAAGGGCCGAAGCACGGCTTCACGAGCATTCCCAAAGCGATTTACTGGGCGCTGTCGACGATCACGACGGTCGGCTACGGAGACATCGTGCCCCGCACCGAGCTCGGGCGCGCCCTGGCATCGATCGTCATGCTGATCGGCTGGGGCATACTTGCCGTGCCGACCGGGATTGTGACAGCCGAGATGACGGCCCAGAAGTTCGTGAAAGAGCCCGCCGATCGGACGTGCACGGCGTGCGCCAGTACGGATCACGAGCCCGATTCACTTTTTTGCAGGCTCTGCAGTGCTCCATTGTCCGGAGCGAACCCGACGTGAAAGTCGATCAGGCGCGCGGTGCTGTCATCGCGAGCCTACTCCCGCATCGCGCGTGCGCGCTTTGCAGCCGGCCGGTCCCAGCAGCGGTTGAGCCACGCCTGCAGCTTCGGCCACTTCGACAAGTCGAGAAACAACGCGCGATAGAGCGCGCCGGCAACGTTCAGATCGCCGACCGAGAATTGCGGACCTGCAAGCCATTGCGACTTCGAAAGCGCGGTCTCCAGCACGTCGAACGACTCGGTGACTTCCTTCCACATCTCCGCGGCGACCTTTGGATCGCGCTCCGCTTCCGGCAGCTCCTTGGAATGCCTCACGTAGTTCACGAGCTGGCGGTCGAGCCGGTCGGTTTCCCAGAGACTCCACTGGAGCGCCAGCGCTTCGTTCTTCGGATCCGACGGATAGAGCGGGCTGCCGTGTTTCTTCGCGAGATAGAAATTGATCGCCATCGATTCCGACAGAATGAACCCGTCGTCGTCGATGGTCGGCACGCGGCCATTCGGATTGAGCGCGCGATACTCGGGCGTACGCGTCTCGGGCGAGCGCGGCAGATAAGCCTTGTGGTCGTACTCGAGACCCAGCTCCCCCGCCATCCACAACGTGCGGATACCGCGGGATCTGGGTGCACCGTAGAGTCGAAGCATGTTCCATCCTCCTGTGTAAGCGCGGGTGTGGGATCATAGGCCGCACCGTCGGTCTATGGAAGAGCGAACGCGTCATGAGCCGAAAACACCTGCTACTCGCGTTCGTCGCGCTGCTGCTTCCGGTTGCCGCGCTCAGCGCAGAAACGCGGCCGGCGCCGCTGGGCCAATACGGAAGCGATCCCGAAAGGGTGACCGTCTCCGGACTCTCCTCCGGCGGCTACATGGCCGTGCAGCTCGGAGTCGCGTATTCGTCGATCTTCAGCGGTGTCGGCGTGATCGCCGGCGGACCTTACGGTTGTGCGCAGACCGCGGGAACGGTGCACACGAACGCAACCCGTGCTCTGGGTCCATGCATGGCCGGGAGTTACACCTGGGGTCAACGCTGGTGGGCGTGCTGGGTGGCCGGCTGTCCGGGGCCCGATCGCCCGGACCCGGATGCGAGCATCGCTCTCGTGCGCCGCTACGCGAGTCAGAACGCCATCGATCCGTTCACGCACATGCGCCGGCAGCGGGTTTTTCTGGTGTCCGGCAAAAAGGACGACAAGGTCGTTCCCGCTGTCGTCGACACGCTGCATCGCTTTTATGACGCGTTCGTGCCGTCGACGAACATCAGGGAAGAAGACGTGGACGAGGTGGCTCACACGTTTCCGACCGATACGTTCAAAGACGGCAATGCCTGTTCCCGCAGCGATCCGCCGTTCGTCAGCAATTGCAAATACGATGGCGCGGGCAAGGTGCTCGCGCACCTCTACGGCGCGCTGAAGGCGCGTAACGACGGCCCGGCTTCGGGCTCGCTCGTCGAATTCGATCAGACGAAGTTTTTCCCCCCCGGCGCCGAGACAGGCATGGCCACAATCGGATTCGTTTACGTGCCGAAAGCCTGCACCGTGAAGGACACGCGTTGTGCGCTGCATGTTGCACTCCACGGGTGCCGCCAGACCGTTGAGGAGATCGGCAGAAAGTTCGTCGAAGGTGCGGGATACAACCGCTGGGCGGACACTAATCACATCGTGGTGCTCTATCCCCAGATCGGCAGAGGCCGGCACGCCGCCAACCCGCAGAACTGCTGGGACTGGTGGGGTTACACGGGAAACGCCTGGCTCGAGAAAAAAGCGCCGCAGATGCAGGCGATTGCCGCGATGGTGAATCACATCAAAGCAAGCGCGCCTTAGACGCGAGACGCCGGGCGAGCCGGCTTGGGGTGCGCAGTCGCAGCTCGGATCGGCGGCGCTATTTCGGCGGAATGATCGGCAGCAACACGTAAGGCATTCCGCCGGCCGCGAAGTGCAGCGTGTTCGTACCGCCGAAGGTTTCACGCGGGCGATCATGGGGATTCGCGTGCGTGAAAGGACCGACGCCTTTCATCGGATACGCGGCGTGTGCGATAGCGGCGTCGGTGCCATCGTATTCGTAATCCTTGCCGCGTACGGTCAGGCCCACCCGATATCCCGGCGGAACGACAATGCAGGTGGGCCACACTTCGACATCGAGCTCGACGGGAACGCCAGGCGTGAGCGGCCATTCCTCGTCGTGCGTGTGCACAGGTCGGTGAGGCAGGCTTTCCTTCGCATCGAGCTTGCGGTGCGACGCACGGAGCCAGCCAAGCCCGATCGGCGTACGCGGATCGTTCGAACCGATGAAGGTGATTTCTTTTCCTCGGGGATCGAACACGCGCAGCACGACGAAAATGTCGGCATCCGGAGTGTCGGATGACACCCAAAGTTTGATGGCGACGGGTCCGGTGATTTCGAGCTCGTGCTGCATGGGTGTCGTCAGGAATGTAACGCCGTCACTGTCGGTGCGGTACTGAATCGTAGTCTCTCCATCCGGCTGCGTAGTCGCGAGTGTGCGATCGCGCGGCTGCAGGTAATACCGGGTCCATTGGGTGCGCGCGAGCGGCCACTCGTTCTCGGCGCGCAGCTCGAACTTCTCGCCCGGCCGGCGGATGTTGAGCGAAACCCTCGGCTGTCGCTCCCAGCCCGTATTCTCGTCCTTCAGGAAATGCCCGAAGAAGCGCTTCTGGAGATCGCTTCCGTAGTTGCTGTAGAAATGCGTGAAGTGCGTGTCGCCGTGCACCTCCAGCCACTTCTGCTTCGAGCCGGCGCGCAGATACCCTTCGAAGTTCCCGCGCGGATGCAGCCCCTGCCCGCCCCAGTTGCCTGCGGACAGCATCGGCGCTTCGATCTTCGAGAAATCCGGCATGCGCGCGCGGTAGTAATCGTCGATCAAGCGCCGCCGTAACGCTTCCCCGCCGACGTCGGCGCGATTGCGCGCGAGCTCGTCCTCGCTCAACGTTTCCGGTCCCGCGATCGTTTCGCCCGTTATCGGGCTGCGCGCGCCCCGTTCACCTACGCCATGTTGAACGCTCAGCACCTGGCGGTCGTACCAGTTGCCAAGGAAATCACAGAGGATGCCGCCGTGGCGGCAGAGCTCACGGTAGTAGTCGGACGCGCCTTCCCAGATGCAAAGCGCGGCCAGGTGAGGCGGACGAAGCGCTGCGACCTGCCACTGATTCATCGCGTAATACGAAATGCCGTTGACGCCCACTTTGCCGTTGCTCCACGGCTGCGTGCCGGCCCATTCGATGCACTCGTACAAGTCTCGTGCCTCTCGCGGCGACCACGAGTCGAGATATCCCGGCGAGCGCCCGGCTCCGCGCGAGTCGACGCGGACGCAGGCATAGCCGTCCGGAACCCACTTCTCCGGATCGACGAGCTCCCAGTTCTGATATTTGTTGCTCGAGCCTTCCAGCACTTCCGGCGCCGCCTTGATGAGCCGCGCCCAGTTCGCTTTGTAACCTTCCTTGAATTCGAGCCCCTTTGCATACGGTCCGTAGCTCAGGATGACCGGATACTTCCCGTCTCCGACGGGGCGGAACACGTCCGCCCGCATGATGACGCCGTCGTCCATCGGAATCGGCGCATCCCATTCGATGCACAAGCCGTCGCGGGTTTCGGTTTTCATCTGCGCTTCACACTCCTATTTCGCCAGATACTTCGCCAGCGCCGCTTCGCTGAACTCCATGCCGTGACCGGGGCGGCGCGGCACGCGCATGCAGCCATTGTCGAGCGCGGGCTCTTCGCGCCAGATGGGCGTGCGGCTGATCGACCATTCCAGGAGCAGCGCGTTCGGAATCGAGGCGAGCACGTGCACCGACAATTCCGGCGCCAGATGCGGTGCGATGCGGATGTCGTAAGCCGCAGCAAGATGTGAAATCCTGAGAAGCTCGCTGAAACCGCCACAGCGCATGATGTCGGGATTGAGTATTGCGGCGGCTTTGCTTTCGACGAGATCGCGGAAGCCGTAGCGCGTGTATTCGTTTTCGCCGGTCGCCACCGGAATATTGATGCGCCGCGCGACTTCCGCACACTGGGCGATGTTGTCCGCGTAGACGGGCTCTTCGTACCAGAAGATGTCGTAAGGCTCGATGAGCTTCGCGAGCCGCACATTGGTATGCACGTCCAGCCGCTGGTTCGCGTCGACGAGGAGCTTCGCGCTGTCGCCGATCGCTTTGCGCAGCGCCGCCACGCGCTTTGCATCCTCAATCGTGTCTGGCAGGCCGACTTTCATCTTGTAGTGACGCGATCCGATGGCAAAGGTCGCTTCGGCTTCCTTTACGAGGTCGGCGACCGTGTAGCTGAGAAAGCCGCCGCCGCCATACACCGGCAGGCCGTCTGCCGCGCCGCCCCAAAGCTGCCACAGCGGTCGCCCGACGGATTTCCCGAGGACGTCCCACAAGCCGATGTCGATCGCGCTCAACGCATACATCGGGATGCCTTTCTTGCGGATGCCCCGGTCCGAGTCGTACATCTTTTGCCAGAGCTTCGAGATCTGGAGTGGATCTTCGCCGATGAGCCGCGGCACGAGGTTGTCCTGCAGATACGCACGCACGGAGCTCGCGCCATCGCCGCCGACGAGCATCGTATAACCGAGACCTTCGATGCCTTCATCCGTTCGGATGCGCGCGATGACGTACGTATTGTGTGGGTAATAGGTATTGCGCGGCGGTGGTGCGGGCACGTTGAGTGTGGACAGCTGTATGGCGGTGATCTTCATGGGATCTGCCTCTTTTGTTGACGCGCGGCTCGGGATCGACACATATTCGTTTTCTTTCGTTATACGCGCAAGCGCTGACCATGATTGGATTACTGCAGAGAGTCACGCGTGCCGACGTGAACGTCGCCGGCCAGTGCGTGGGGGCAATCGAGAACGGGCTGCTCGTGCTGATCGGCGTCGAGCAGGGTGATTCCGAGCGCGAAGCCGATCGCCTGCTGGAACGGCTGCTGGGTTACCGCGTGTTTACCGACGCGGCGGGCAAGATGAATCTGTCGGTGCAGGACATCGCAGGCGGCCTTTTGCTGGTGCCTCAGTTCACGCTCGCGGCGGATACGAACAAAGGCATGCGGCCGAGCTTTTCGTCGGCCGCCGAGCCCGAAGAGGGCGGGCGGCTTTTCGATTACCTCGTGCAGCAGGCGCGTGCGAAGCATTCGCCGGTCGAGACGGGGCGCTTCGGCGCAGATATGAAAGTGAGCCTCACGAACGACGGGCCGGTGACGTTCTGGCTGCGCGTCCGGCCTAGCGTGGCGGAATGATCGGCAGCAGCAGGTAAGACTCGCGCGCGCCGCCGGCGTGCAACGTCACCTGACCGCCGAAGATGTCGGCAGGCCGGCTGTCCGGATCGTTGTGCGTCATCCCACCCGTGCCCCGCGTGCCGTAGTGGAACTTCCTGCCGAACTCCGATAGCTCACCTTCGTACTCGTAGTCCTTGCCGCGAATGGTCAGCGCGATGCGCCAGCCCGCCGGCACGACGATGCAACTCGTCACGATTTCCACGTCGCACTCGTAAACCTCACCGGGCGTGAGCGGCTCGGCGCGATCGTGCGGATGATACGGTCGATAAGGTTTGCTCTTCTGCGGGTCGAGCCGACGATGCGAGGCGCGGAGCCACCCGTTCGCGATCGGTGTATTCGGGTCCGTCGAACCCATGAACGTGAGCTCCTTACCTTCGGGATCGAACACGCGCACGATGACGAAAAGGTCGGCGTCAGCGGTCGCCGACGACACGAACAGCTTCGCGGCCATCGGCCCGGTGATCTCGGTCTCCGCTTCGAGCGGACGCGTCCGGAACGTCACGCCGTCGCCGAGGGCTTCGTAGACGACTTTGCGCTCCTGCGCGACCGGCTCATCCGCAAGCCCCATGTCGTTCGGATCGAGATAGAGCTTCGTCCAGCGCGTGCGCGCGAGCGGCCACTCGTTCTCGTGGCGCAGCACGAAGCGCTCGCCGGGATAGCGCACGTTCAATTGAACGCGCGGCTGCCTGTTCCAGCCGCTATCGATCCCTTTCAGGAAGTGATCAAAGAAGCGCTTCTGAAGCGCAACGCCATAGCCGCTCGAGAAGAGCGACCAGTGCGAGTCGCCGTGCACTTCGAGCCATTTGGGCATCGTCTCCGGCGTCTCGGTAAAACCGTTGAAGTTGCCACGCGGATGGATGCCCTGGCCGCCCCAGTTCGCGCAGGTGAGGAGCGGCGTGCGCACGAGCGAAAGATCCGCCGAACGCGAGCGATGCCATTCGTCGTCGAATGGATGTTTCTTCAGTTCCTCGAATGCATCGAAACGATTCTTCGCAAGCTCCTCGTCCGAAAGCGTCACCGGAC
>DASRIK010000233.1:0-3039 GCA_035650035.1 Burkholderiales bacterium
AAAGGCTTCAAGGAAGGCGATCTCGTCTTCGTCGAGCACTACGTTTCCTGCGGCAAGTGCGAGTGGTGCCATCAAGGCCAGTATCGTCATTGCGAGAACACCGACTGGCGCTATAACCCCGATGCGATTCGCTACGGTTACACTTCCGCGGCCAAGGCGCCGCATCTGTGGGGCGGCTTCGCGCATTACGTTTACCTCCCGTGGAATGCGGTGCTTCATCACGTGCCGAAAGGCGTGACGCCGGAGCTGGCGGGCCTGGTGACGCCGATGGCGAACGGCGTGGAGTGGTCGCTTTTCGACGGTGGAGTCGGCTACGACTCGACGGTGCTCATTCAGGGTCCCGGGCAGCAGGGGCTTTCGCAGACGGTCATCTGCAAGCAGGCGGGCGCCGCGCTCGTCATCGTCACCGGAACATCGAGAGACGCCGCACGCCTCGAAGTCGCGAAAGCACTGGGCGCCGATTACGTGATCGACGTCGACAAGGAAGAGCCTTACGGCCGCATCATCGAGATCACGCGCGGCAAAGGTGTGGACGTCGTGCTCGACTGCACCGCGGGTGCCGGCACGATGCCGATACTCCTGGGCATCGAAGCGCTCAAGCGCAAGGGCGGAACGATGGTGGTGCAGGGCGAGATGGCCGAGTTTCCGAAATTTCCGATCGGCCGCATGACCGTGAAATTCGTTACGCTGAAAAGCGCTCGCGGCCATAGCTACCAGGCCTGCGAGCTCGCGCTGCAGCAGCTTGCCTCGAAACGCTTCCCGCTCGAAAAAATCACGACCCACCGCTTCGGCCTGAACGACGTCGATCTCGCGATCAAATCCGTCGGCGGCCAGGGCGTGGCAGACGTCATTCACGCATCGCTGATGCCGTGGCAGTGAGATACGTCATCTTCGCAGCCCTCGCGTTCTCGTGCGCGAGCGCGCATGCGCAAACGCCCGACAAAAGCACGGCCGGCGCAGGCCAGGCGTATCCGGTGAAACCCGTGCGCGTCATCGCGCCGTTCCTGCCGGGCGGATCGGCCGACACGCTCGGACGACTCGTCTCCGCAAAGCTCAGCGAAAGCCTCGGCCAGAATTTCGTCGTCGAGAACCGACCCGGCGCGGGCGGCGTGCTGGGTTCGGACAGCGTGGCGAAAAGCGCGCCGGACGGTTACACACTCGTCGTGTCGGGTGTCGCCTCCCACGTCGTCGCACCTGTCATGTCGAAAGTGCCCTACCATCCGCTCAAGGATTTCACTCACATCGCGCTGATCGGCGGTCCCCCCGCCGTGCTTGCCGTGCATCCCTCTCTGCCGGCCAAAGACCTCAAAGGATTTATCGCCCTCGCCAAGGCGAAACCGGGCCAGCTCACGTACGGCTCACCGGGCAACGGAACGCAAGGACACCTCGTCGCGGAGCTTTTCAAGCGTGCGAGCAGCATCGAGATCCGACACGTCCCGTATAAAGGGGCGAGCATCGCGGTCGTGGACGTCCTTGCGGGATATGTCGATTCGCTGTCGACGACGCTGACCACCGCAGGGACGCAAATACGCAGCGGGCGGCTCCGTGGTCTTGCCGTGAGCTCGCCTGATCGGCTCAAGGAGTATTCGCAAATACCGACGTATCGCGAGCTGGGCTATCCGCAGCTCGTCGCGACAGTGTGGTTTTCCATATCCGGTCCGGCGGAGATACCGGCCGATGTCGTCAATCGTCTGAACAGCGAGATACGACGCGTGCTTCAGCTGCCCGACACGCGCGAGCGGCTGCGCTCCGAAGGCATCGACCCCGGGACGCTCGATGCGAAAGCGTTCAGCGCTTTCGTCGCCGCCGAAATCGAGCGCTGGAGTCCCGTCGTCAAGGCATCGGGGGCGCGGGCGGACTAGTAAGATAGAACCAGTGTGTGTTCTGGTGAGCGGGGGCGTCGGAGACGCGGGGTCCCTGCGAACGTAACATTCGAGCGCTCATTAGCACTCACGTCCGAGCCCGCGAGGCTTAGGGCGCGACGGAGGAACAAATGATCAGCCAGGAACAGAATGACGCGCTCACCCGGACCGGGCCGGGCACGATCATGGGTGGGCTTTTCAGGCGCTACTGGATTCCTGCACTGCACGACTGGGAGCTTGCCGAGCCGGACTGCCCGCCCGTACGGGTGAAGCTCCTGGGTGAACGTCTTGTTGCATTCCGCGATACCAAGGGGCGTATCGGATTGATCGACGAGTTCTGCGCGCATCGCGGTGTGTCGCTATGGTTCGGGCGTAACGAGGAATGCGGGCTGCGCTGCCCCTATCACGGCTGGAAATACGACATTACCGGTCAGTGCGTCGACCTGCCATCCGAAGGACCCGACGGGCCGATGCGAAAGCGGATGAAGCTGAAAGCGTATCCATGCATCGAAGCAGGCGGTCTCATCTGGACCTACATGGGTCCGCCGGAGCTGAAGCCCGAGCCACCCGCGCTCGAATGGGTGAAAGTACCGCCGGAGCGGCGGTTCGTTTCGAAGCGCCTGCAGGACTCGAACTATCTCCAGGCGCTCGAAGGAGGCATCGATTCCTCCCACGTCACGTTCCTGCATTCCGGCGCGCTCAAGAGCGATCCGTTGTTCATCGGCAGCAAAGGTAACGAGTACAACGAAGGCGACAAGATGCCGCAGTTCGACGTCGTCGACTTCGAGGGCGGGCTGCTCATCGGCGCTCGTCGCATTGCAGAGAACGACGCGTATTACTGGCGCATCACGCCGTGGATCATGCCGTGGTACACGATCATCCCGCCGCGCGCGGGTCATCCGCTCGGCGCGCATGCATGGGTGCCGATCGACGACGAGAACTGCTGGGCGTGGAGCATCAACTACCATCCTCGCCGCGCGCTCACGGATGCGGAATTGACGGCAATGAGAAACGGCGCCGGCATCCACGTGAAGTACGTGCCGGGCACGTATTTGACGTGGATGCCCCTGCCCGCCTGCATCGCGTCGCGCTCGCTTTCCGAGAGCGGCCGGCGCGGATGGTAGTTGATGCTCCACGCCCAGCAGTTCTCGTCGTCGATCGGCACCCACGCGTGCGC
>DASRIK010000234.1:0-2602 GCA_035650035.1 Burkholderiales bacterium
CATGCTGCCGATCCTCGGTCCGAGCACCGTCCGCGATACGGCAGGTCTTGGCGTCGACTACTTCACCGATCCGGTCACTTATGTCGATCCGTCGCGAAGCCAGAACCAGCTCATGGGCACGCGGATCGTCGATCGCCGTGCCGAGCTGCTCGATGCTAAGAAAGTGCTCGATGCCGCGGCGCTCGATCAATACGAGTTCCTCCGCGATGCGTATCTGCAGCGCCGGCGTAACCTCATCTACGACGGTAAGCCGCCAGTCGATAAAAGCATGATGCTCCCGCCGCCCGAGGCGGAGGTTACGCTCGCGGCACCGGTGCACGCGAAGTAGCTGCACCACTCGCGGCATCCGCCGCGGCTTCCCGTACAACGCTGTCTATAATCGGGCTTTTCGCCCGCGGGCAGCATGTTCGGACGTTTCATCGCTCACCTCGACATGGACGCGTTTTATGCGTCCGTCGAATTACTGCGCCATCCGCAGCTCCGCGGTGTACCGCTCGTCATCGGCGGACGTCGCCGTGTGGAGGCCGACGTCTCACCGGATGCCGTCCCGAAGCTGCGGAACTATATCGGGCGTGGCGTGATTACCACGGCGACGTACGAAGCCCGCGCCTTTGGCGTGCATTCCGGCATGGGGCTCATGAAGGCGGCGAAGCTCGCACCGGATGCCTTGCTGCTGCCCGCGGATTTCGACGAATACCGCCGTTACTCGCGCATGTTCAAAGATTCCGTGCGGGCCATCGCAACGCACGTCGAGGATCGCGGCATCGACGAGATTTATATCGACCTCACGGGGCTCGTTCTCCCCGACATCGAGCCCTGGGAGCGTGCGCGGACTGTGGCTGCGTCGATACAGCAAGCGGTGCGCGATCAGACCGGCCTTTCGTGCTCGATTGGCATTACACCCAACAAGCTCCTGTCGAAAATTGCGTCCGAGCTCGGAAAGCCGGGCGGCATTACGGTCCTGCGGGAAGAGGACGTAGCTGCGCGGGTGTGGCCGCTCGACGTGCGTAAGCTGAACGGTATCGGACCGAAGGCGAGTGCGCGTTTGGACGCGCTCGGTATACGCACGATCGGGGAGCTCGCCTGCACCGAGCCCGCTTTACTCATCGAGCAGTTCGGGAAAAGTTACGGCGCGTGGATGTCAGCCGCGGCAAACGGACGCGACGATCGGCCGGTCGTGATGTTCAGCGAGCCCAAATCGATCAGCCGGGAAACGACGTTCGAGCGCGACCTGCACCCGGTGCGCGATCGCGACGCGCTTTCGAACATCTTCACGGATTTGTGCGTCAGAGTAGCTGCCGATCTCGAGAGGAAAGGCTACGTCGGCAAGACGGTCGGGCTCAAGCTCAGATACGACAACTTCAAGACCGTCACGCGGGATTGCACAATGGAGCAAGCGACGCGCGACGCTGCCGTGATACGCCGCACCGCGGGCTCGTGTTTGAAGCGTGTGCCGCTCGACAGGCGCATTCGTCTGCTGGGCGTGAGAATGGGCTCACTCAGCAGGGCCGACGCGCAGCCGCCGCGCAAAGTCGAGGCAGAGGTGGAAGACAGCACGACGTTGTTCGAGCCGTGAGTCATCCGTCGCTCCGTGCGCCACGAGATCGCCGCGTCTTTCGACTCCGCCGCGCTACGCTCGGATGACCGGAGATCCTCCTCGCGATGAAAGAGGTCGCGCTCAGAAATCGACCTGAATGCCCGATTCCTTCACCACTTTCGTGTATTTCACGACGTTCTGCTGCAGGTAGCGCGCGAACTCTTCCTGAGTCGTCGGCTGGGGCACCATCCCCTGTTCCTGCATCTTCTTCCTCATGTCCGGAGCGCCGAGCGCTTTCACGACGTCCACATTGAGCTTTTCCTGAATCGCGCGGGGCGTGGCCGCCGGCACCATGACGCCATACACGGTCTCGGCTTCAAAACCGGCGACGCCCTGCTCTGCAAGCGTCGGGACACTCGGCAGGTCCGGGTAGCGTTTGAGCGCGGCAACGCCGAGCAGGCGTACTTTTCCCGAGTCCACGAATTGCTGGACGATTGCGAGGAGCGGCCAGGAGAACTCGATGTGACCTGCCGCGAGGTCGACCATCGCCGGCCCGCCGCCTTTGTACGGGACGTGAACTGTTTTGATGCCGGTCGCTTTGTCGAACATGACCCCCGCGAGATGAAGCGAGCTGCCGGTCCCTGATGAGCCATAGTTGAGCTTGCCGGGGCGGGTTTTTGCCAGCGCGATGAATTCCTTCGCTGTTTTCACCGGCAGCGAAGGATGCGTGGCGAGGAAAAGGGGCGAATACGTCGTGAGGCTGATGGGCACGAAGTCGCGCATGAGATCGTAAGGCAGCTTGGCGTAGAGCGCGCTGTTGATGATCTGCAGCGTGACTGCGCTCATGAGCAGCGTGTAGCCGTCAGGCGGCGCCTTCGCGACGATCTCCGCGCCGAGGTTTCCGTTCGCACCGGGCCGATTGTCCACGATCACCTTGTATCCGGACTGTTCCCCCATGCGTTGGCCCAGAATTCGGCTCGAGATGTCTACGCCGCCGCCGGGCGCGAAGGGCACGACGAACCGCACCGGCTTGGCGGGATAGCCCGGCACCGAACCGGCCGCAGG
>DASRIK010000235.1:0-5803 GCA_035650035.1 Burkholderiales bacterium
GCGCAGTTTCGCGCCGCGCGTCTGCTGCGGATTCCGTCCGGGTACAAGTTCCCTGTGCGAGTCGGCGGCCGCAAGCCGTATTCCCTGCCGGTGTTCTGTCCCGCGGCGCCCCGCGCCGAGCTGAAATGCACCATTGCAAAAACGGACGACGACCAATACCGGCTCTCGATCGTCAACGAGCTGATGCCGGTCTCATGGCGATTGCTGGGCACCAAGATTGAGGTCTACAAGTATTGCGACCTGCGGGAAGGCGCGAACACCGGCCCCGCCACTGTGTATCTCGGACCGCTTGCCGCCCTTCAAGCCTCGGGCATTGCGCCGCCCGAGGCCGAGCACCAGCTCCAGCGGGACATGGGCGAGCAGTGCGTGTGCCTCTGGCAATCGCAGGCGCTGGGAAGCGGCCGACATCGCTTCGTCGTGCACCACGAGGCGGAAGCCAAGGCCATCGCGCAGGACGAGGAGCGCGGGCGCTCCAATTTCAAGAACCCGGAGCAATATCAGGACTGGCTGCTGGAAGTCGTTGCCGCGAGCATCGGCATGATCCGCCGGCAGCTCCGCGCAAAGACGAAGCGGCGCTACATCTACACCGTTCCGGCACGCACGCTGAAAGAGCTGGAGTCGCATTTCGCCCGCATCCGGAAGACAATCGCGCGGTCGGAAATTCTCGTAGAAAAAGAAGACGTTCGCGCGGAGGAGCAAAGAGCTGCACTGCGTCAGGCCGCACTTGCTGCGATGCGTGACGCGAACTTCCAGCGGTTCCTCGGCAAGGCGGTCGTCCCGAACGGCAGGAAGCGCTAGCGCTTCGCGAAGCCGCAGGCCACGCCTCCCCTCCGAGGCATGGCGATTGCACCCCTATTACCGACAGAGCGCAATCCTGCGCTTTCACCGCGCACGAAGGGGGTCGCAGTGGAGACACGGCATAGTCGCGGTTCGGCGGCAACGAGACCCATCAACGGCAGCGAGCGAGCGGACGACACGCTTCGCGTCCCGGAAGCCGGTGCGATTCTCAAGGCTGCGCTGACAAAGGAAGAGCTCCAGAACCTGCTGTTCGAAAACATCGGCTTGAGCAAACGCGAATGCCGCGACATGGTGAACGCGCTGTTCGAGGAAATGCGCGCCGCGCTGGAAGCGGGTGAGACCGTCAAGCTGGAAGGTTTTGGGCGCTTCCAGCCCAAGCAACGCCCAAAGCGCTGGGCACGTAACCTGAAAAGCGGCGAACGGATTGCCGTCTCCGAGCGGCGCGTCGTCACTTTCCATCCTTCGAGAAAACTCACGGACAATATCGGACGCCGGCGCGGCGTCAACGCGAAAAACCGCGTGGACTAGGGTTCGTCGCCCCGACGGCATCGCGACACATTTACTTGCGTCGCCTTCCGTCCGTCGGGTTCATAGCTGCTGGTAACATGTGTAGCCGTCCGGGACGCCCGGGGCAAGCTCGCGCCAGCACATGAATTTTCGCCTCAAAGAAGAGCTGTGGGTCCTGCGTGGCGAGGCAAAGGACCTCGCCCGACGCGCTTTCCCGAACAGCGCCGCGCGGTGGGACCGGGATGCCGAAGTCCCCTGGGAAAACATCAACCTGCCCGGCCGCACACGCCATCCCGGGGTTCACATCCGCAGCAGTTACGAAGGGAGAAGGGGATGATCACCGAAAAGCTCGCACGCTTTGTTTGCGCAACGCGGCTGGACGAGATTCCGCAGGCAGCGCTCGCTGCCGCGCGTGACGCGCTCATCGATACGGTCGGCGTGGCGCTCGCCGGTACGTTGGAGCCGGTGGCGGAAATCGCGATGCGCTGGATCAGCGAACTGGGTGCGAGGCCACAGGCGACCGTCTTGGCACAAACGCTTCGCACCTCGCCCGCGGAAGCGGCTTTCGCGAACGGCATCTGCGCCCACGCGCTGGATTTCGACGACAGCATGACGAGCCTGAGGGGTCATCCCAGCGCGACGCTGGTGCCGGCCGCGCTCGCCGTTGGTGAAGTCACCGCCGCGTCCGGCGCGGAGCTGCTCGCAGCGTACGCCGTCGGGCTGGAAATCGCCGGAACGGTCGGCCGCGCAATGGGCCACGGCCACTATTTGCGGGGTTGGCACACTACCGCCACGTGCGGTGCGTTGTCGTCCACCGCCGCGGCGGCGCGTCTATGGCAGCTCGAGCCGGCGCAGCTCCAGACCGCCTGGGGTCTCGCGGCGTCCCAGCTGAGCGGGCTCGTGCGCAACTTCGGAACGATGACGAAACCATTTCACGCCGGGCACGCGGCGCGTATCGGCGTTCTCTCCGCGTGGATGGCCAGGCACGGCTTCACGGCGGACGGCAACATTTTCGATGGTGCCAACTGTCTGCTCGACACCTACCGCGGAGAGGACGGCGCACCGCTTGAAACACTGGTGGAACAACTTGGCTCCCCGTGGGAGATCGTCGAGCCCGGAATTTATGTGAAGCGCTGGCCGTGTTGCTACTGCAACCACCGCCCTGTCGGCGGGCTGCTCGAGCTCATCAGCAAACACGGCATCACGCCCGCTGAGGTCGCACGCGTGGAAATCGGTTTTCCGCCGGGCGCAGACACGGCCCTGGTAAGCACCAGCCCGCGCACGGGGCTGGAAGGCAAGTTCAGCATCGAGTACGTTGCTGCAGCCACGGTGGTCGACGGCCAGCTCACGCTCGAAACGTTTACGGATGCGATGGTCCAGCGTCCCGAGATCGCGGCGATGATGGCAAAGACGCGGCGCTATCGAATAGAGGACAACGTGGTGTATTCCGGAATCGTCGGCTACAACGACGTAGCGATCGAGACACCGCGGGGCCGCTTCGCAATGCGCGTCGAGCGCGTGCCCGGTTCACCCGCATGGCCTATGACCAGAGAAGACCGTATCGAAAAGTTCATCGACTGCGCGGGACGCGTGCTCGGCCGGCCGGGTGCCGAACGGCTGCTGGCTCTTCTCGAACGCTGCCGGGACGTAGGAGATGTGCGCGAGATCATGCGCGCGAGCGTGCCCGCCATACCGCGCGAAACACGCGCAACGACAACGACGTGACTGTTACGCGATTCGGCGGAGTCGCGTTGATTGCGGGTGTCGTGGTGCTCGTCGCCGCCAGCATGCTGCACCCAATGGAAGCAGATCCGAACGACAGCGCGGCGGCTTTCGCCGAATACGCTGCCGATCGATTGTGGATCTCAACGCACCTGATACAGCTGGGTGGCGCGTTCATGATGACCGCGGGCCTTATAGCATTCTCCTGGAAGCTACGGACGGGCCGAGCGGCGCCATGGGCACTTGTAGCGGGCACCGCGGCACTCACGTCCCTTGCCGCTGCCGCAGCGCTGCAGGCCGTTGATGGCGTCGCGCTAAAAGCGCTGGTCGATCGGTGGCACACCGCACCGCTCGAGGCGCGCGCGCCGATTTTCGAAGCGGCTTTCGCGGTTCGTCAGATCGAAATCGGACTTGCGAGCGTCGCGACCATTTTCTTCGGCGTGGGTGTCGTTCTGTACGGCGTTGCCATTCTGTTCGATGTTTACGCGCCGAATTGGGTCGGTGTATTCGGCGCGATGTCCGGCAGCATAACGCTCGCATCTGGTATAGGGCTCGCTCACGCAGGTTTTTCGAGCACTGCAATGGGTGTGAACATGTGGAGCACTCTGCTCGCGTTGCTGTGGTGTCTGTGCGTGGCCGTCGTATTGTTTCGCGATTCCACCGGAGCCACACCGTCAAACCTGTGAGCACTAACGCATGCGTCGCATCGTGCGGCGCTATAGGGGGAGGTGTAATGCCACAAGAACGTCATCCTGCGACGAATGCGCGCAGCCTCGGTGCGCTCGCATGCATCGCCGTAATTTTCGTTTCGACTGCATGCGCGGCCGCGTCCTACCCATCGCGGCCGGTGCGCGTGCTTGCAGGCGGCGCGGCAGGAGGTCCGATCGACATCATGGGGCGTGTGGTCGGCCAGAAGCTCACCGAACAGACAGGGCAGACGTTCGTCGTCGACAATCGCGGTGGCGCAGGCGGCACCATTGCCACACGAATCGCGGCGCAGGCGACGCCCGACGGCTACACGCTCCTCTGCAACAGCAGCCAGTACGTCGTCGCGCCATCGCTGTACAAGCAGCCCGGCTACGATCCGTTCACCGATTTCTCACCGATCATCAATGCGGGTGTGAGTCCGAACATCATGTTCGTTCACCCGTCGATTGCCGCAACGTCGTTGCAGGAGCTGATCGCGCTCGGGAGAAAGCAGAAGCTCTCGTATGGATCGGCGGGTACGGGCAGCACACCTCACCTCACCGGCGAGCGGCTGCTGAAGATCCTCGCGAAGCTCGATGTCACGCACATTCCATACAGCAGCGCAGCGCCCGCCGTTCAGGCCGTCGCGGGTGGACAGGTACCCCTCGGATTCACGGCCATGCCACCGGCCGTCGAGCTCATCAAGAGCGGCAAGATACGGGGGATCGCCGTTACGAGCCCGGCACGCATGCCTTCGTTGCCGGACGTCGCGACAGTGGCGGAATCAGGTTTCCCCGGCTACGAGGATTACACGTGGATCGGATTCTTCGCGCCTGTGCGCACGCCTGCGGATATCGTGCAGCAGCTCAATCGCCAGATCGCCGCGATCCTGCAACTCACGGATACACGCAAACGACTTGCGGCCCTCGGCTTCGACCCCATCGATAACACGCCCGACCAATTCACAGCCTACATCAAAGTGGAAGTTGCGAAGTGGGCGAAAGTGATCAGGGAATCCGGCGCGAGGGTGGATTAACGTGAACTAAGCAGGGGCGCGGACGATGCGAAGGAACACGGAGGGAAACCTGGGTTTCCTTCCATGTCGTCGGCCAGCGCTTACGCGAGCTGGCGTAAGCTAGATCGCTCCCGTGGCGCGCATCTGCTCGATGTCCTTGCCGGAGTAGCCCAGCCACTCCAGCACTTCATCGGTATGCGCACCCGCTTCTGGCGTGGGGCTGCGTATTTCCCTTTTCGTGCCCGGAAAATTGAGCGGCGACGCTACGATGCGCGTATCACCGTAGAGCGGTGAGTTCACCGGCGCCGCGATACCGAGGTGCTCGACCTGTGGATCGGCGAAAACCTTGTCGATCGTGTTGATCGGCCCGGCGGGTATTCCCGCTTCGTCGAATTTCTGCACCCAGTACGCCGTCGGCTTCTGCTTGAGCACGTCGGCAAGCGCGGCATTGAAAGCAGGCCGATTGGCCGTGCGCTCGATGAGCTTTCCGAATTGCGGGTGATCTTTCCATTCGGGTTTTTCGCAGACTTCGCACAGGCGCTCGAACAGCCGTCCCGAACTCGCCGCGAGGTTCACGTATCCGTCGCTCGTCGGGAACACGCCGCTCGGCGTCATCGTTGGATGATCGTTGCCCGTCTGGCCTGCGACTTCGCCTCTCATGAGATAACGCGAAGCCTGGAAGTCGAGGAGGAAGATCTGTGTTTCGAGCAGGCTCGTGTGCACCCAGCGCCCGACGCCTGTGCGCCCCCGCTCGTAGAGCGCTGTCATGACGCCGAACGCGAGGAGAGTCCCCGCGACGAGATCGTTGACCGGAATACCGACGCGCACAGGGCCGTTGCCCGGGATCCCTGTGATCGACATGAGTCCGCCCATCCCCTGCGCAATCTGATCGACACCGCCTTTGGTCGCATACGGACCGTCCTGCCCGAACCCGCTGATGCTGCCGTAGACGAGCCGGGGATTGATCGTTTTCACGTTGTCGTAGGCAACCTTGAGGCGATGCTTCACCTGGGGCCGCATGTTCTCAACGAGCACATCGGCGCGCGCGACCAGGCGCTCGAAAGCTTTGTGTCC
>DASRIK010000236.1:0-15421 GCA_035650035.1 Burkholderiales bacterium
GGCCGACCGCGTCGAGAAGAACATCGCGGAAATCAGCCGGCTATGGGACGAATACCTGGCAGGCGATCTGACGCCCGAGGAAAAGGACCTCGCGCAGCAGCTTTCGGGTCTTCGCACCAAGTTCGTGGCCGAGGGGCTCAAGCCCGCCCTGGCTGCGCTGCGTGAGAACGATCTCGGGAAGGCCGGCACGGTTGCCGTCGACGCAATGCGCCCCCTCGCAGAACCCGTCAGCTCGGGTCTGGACGCGCTGATGAAGCTGCAGCTCTACCGCGGCAAAGTCGAGTACGAAACCGCGACCGAGCGGTACCAGCTGGCACTCATGATCGGCATTGGTTCAGTGGCTGCCGGCGTTTTGATCGCAGTGCTTGTCGGCTTCTTGCTCATTCGCGCGATCACGCGACCGCTCGCAGAGGCTGTGCGCGTCGCGGACGCCGTTGCCGCGGGCGATCTCACGATGCAAATCCAGTCGAACTCGAACAACGAGACGGGCCGGCTGCTGCAAGCGCTCAAGCATATGAACGACGGGCTCGTGGATCTCGTGAGCAAGGTCCGTTCGGGCGTAGATTCGATCTCTACCGGCAGTCAGCAAATCGCCGCCGGAAATGCCGATCTTTCACAGCGTACGGAAGAGCAAGCGTCATCGCTCGAGGAGACGGCGTCTTCGATGGAAGAGCTCACGAGCACGGTCAAACAAACCGCAGAGAACGCGAGGCAGGCGAACCAGCTTGCGGCGGGCGCATCGGCTATCGCCGTGAAGGGCGGCGAGGTCGTCGGGAACGTCGTGTCCACGATGAGCGGCATCAGCGAGTCCTCGAAAAAGATCGCGGACATCATCGGTGTGATCGACGGCATCGCATTCCAGACGAACATTCTTGCCCTGAATGCAGCAGTAGAGGCCGCCCGCGCAGGCGAGCAGGGGCGTGGTTTCGCGGTCGTGGCAAGCGAAGTGCGCACACTTGCACAGAGAAGCGCCGCTGCCGCCCGGGAGATCAAGGAGCTCATCACCGATTCCGTGCGACGCGTCGAGGGCGGCACCCACCTCGTGAACGAAGCGGGCACGACGATGGGAGAGATCGTGAGCGCAGTAAAGCGTGTCACGGACATCATGGCAGAAATCACGGCCGCAGCGCAGGAGCAGAGCTCCGGCATCGAGCAGGTCAATCAGGCGGTGATGCAGATGGACCAGGTAACGCAGCAGAACGCCGCGCTCGTCGAAGAAGCGGCTGCGGCGGCCGAATCGATGCAGCAGCAGTCGCACGCGCTTACGAAGGCGGTGTCGGTGTTCAAGCTGGATGACGGTACGCAGATCCCTTTGGCCGCGCCGCTCGAATCGGACTCAGAAGACGAGAGCACACCTGGGGCAACCACATCGGTCGAACGTCGTGGGCCGAACCGCGCCAAGAACATTTCGCGCCTTCCGCCGAAGAGCGGGCGTCCGGCGGCCGCCGACACGGGTGACGCGGCAGCTGCAAAGACCGGTACGGGCGACGATTGGAGCGAGTTCTAACCAGCGTCACCAGAGCTCAACGAGACGAACAGGAGTGCACACATGATGCAAGCGAGCGGGCAAACCGTAGGCACGGCGCACTCGGCCGCAACGGGGCCGGTCCAGGAATACCTTACGTTCACGCTGGGCAAGGAAGAATACGGCGTGGACATCCTCAAGGTGCAGGAGATCCGCGGATACGAAAACCCGACGGCGCTCGCCAATGCGCCGGCTTACATCAAAGGTGTGGTGAACCTGCGCGGAACAATCGTCCCGATCGTCGATATGCGCATCAGGTTCAATCTGGGCGAGCCCACTTATGATCAATTCACGGTGGTCATCATTCTGAACGTGGCCGGCCGCGTCGTCGGCGTGGTCGTGGACGGCGTATCAGATGTGATCGCGCTGCGGCCTGAACAACAGCGGCCGGCGCCGGACTTTTCCTCGTCGTTCGATACGCGTTACATCACGGGCCTCGGGACGGTCGACGACCGCATGCTGATCCTCGTCGATATCGAAAAACTGATGTCGTCGGGCGATATGGGTCTGATCGATGAGGCGTCCGTGCAGTAGAGGCAAATGCGCCTTCGCGAAAGAAGGAGGCTTCCATTCAGAAGATTACGTCATCGCCGGCGCCGCACTGATCTCGTCGTTCTTCTCCGTCAATGCCACGGAGCACGAAGTGAAGCAGAAAGGCAACGCGTTCGGCACGTCGACTCTGAAAGTGAAGGTCGGGAACGCGGTAAAGTTCAGAAACGACGACCGCATTTCCACGATGCATTCTCGTCGTCCGATGCGCAGAGGTTCGAGCTTGGCTCGTATGCGCAACGCCAGACCAAATCCGTGACTTTCAAGAAGACAGGCAAAGTCGACGTGGAGTGCGCGTTCCATCCCGGCATGAAAATGACGGTGGACGTGGCCAGATAAGATCGCATTGATCAAGGTCATGAACGCGAGCCCCGATGCTGACGTTATGGCCGGGTGATCTAGCCGGGAGCCTTTCAAAACTCAGAAGATCAGCGACGTAGCTGACTCCATTTCACGTCCGCTACAGCGATGCGCACCGCCGCCGTAAATCCTTGTGCAGAAAGCCCGGGAGCGTGTTCCCGCGGCAGATCCGTTACCGAGCGGCAGCGGTCAAGTGCCACTGCGCTCTGCCGTAGCTAAGGCAAGGATGCGATATGAGAGTCAATCTGCCCGTCACGCTGGAAGAATACGTCCTGCCCGAAGGCGAGGTGATCGTCACCCGCACGGACCTCAAGGGACGCATCACCTACGCCAACGATGCATTCCTGCGGAGCTGCGGTTTCACTCGAGACGAGCTTCTCGGCAAAGCCCACAACATCGTTCGTCACCCCGACATGCCGCCCGCAGCTTTCGGGGACTTGTGGGACACTATCAAGACGGGACAGCCTTGGTCCGCACTCGTGAAGAATCGCCGCAAGGACGGCGGCTACTACTGGGTGCGGGCAAACGTCAGTCCGATCGTGGAAGAGGGGCGGATCGTCGGTTACACATCCGTGCGAACGAAACCGGCCCAGACCGAGGTCGAAGGGGCCTCCGCGTTGTATGCGGCGATTCGCGACGGCAAAGCCCGGGGCATCGCGATCAGGGGTGGCGAAGTTGTACAGAAAGGCGCGCTCGGCGCCATACAGCGCCTCTGGAAATTGCCTTTCCGTGTTCGTTGCTGGCTCGTTGCAGGTGCGCTGGCATGGCTTTTCGGCGCGAGCTGCGCCCTTCTGTGGCTCATGCCGGCGAACGGTGTTTTCGCGGCCGGAGCGCTGAACGCGCTCGGCGTCGTCGCAACTCTCGGATTCGGCGTGTGGTCGGCGACGCAGATCGGCAGACCCATCGACGAAGCGCGCGAGACGGCGAACAGCGTAGCTGCGGGCGACGTGAGCCTGCTCTTCCCAGCCAGGGGCGATCCCGAGCTCATGCGCCTGTTCCGCATGCTCGATCAGATGAATGCCAAGTTGATCGGGGTGCTGCGTGACGTCGCGTCGAGCACCGCGACTGTAGACGAAGCGGCGCGCACGATCGCCTCTGGGACGGCGGATCTATCGAAGCGCACGGAAGACCAGGCGGCTTCCCTCGAAGAGACGGCGGCTTCGATGGAACAGCTCACCAGCACGGTGAAACGGAACGCGGACAATGCGAAGCAGGCTAACGAGTTTGCCGTGGTCGCTTCCGGTGTCGCCCAGAAGGGCGGGCAGGTGGTACGCGAAGTCGTGCAGACGATGGGCGCGATCGACGCGGCGTCGAAGAAGATTGCCGACATCATCACGGTCATCGACGGCATAGCATTTCAGACGAACGTTCTCGCGCTGAATGCCGCCGTGGAGGCAGCTCGCGCCGGCGAGCAGGGGCGCGGCTTTGCCGTGGTCGCCACCGAAGTACGTGTTCTCGCGCAACGTTCGGCGGCCGCGGCGAAGGAAATCAAGGCCCTGATCTCGAGCTCGGTGCACAAGGTCGAAGACGGCTCGCGCCTTGTGGAGGATGCGGGCAAGACGATGGAAGAGATCGTCGCCTCGGTGAACCGCGTAACGGACATCATGCGCGAGATCACGGCCGCCTCTGGCGAACAAAGCTCCGGCATCGAACAGGTAAACCAGGCCGTCTCGCACATGGACGAGGTCACGCAGCAGAATGCCGCGCTTGTCGAGGAAGCGGCGGCGACTGCCGAGGCCATGCGGGACCAGGCACGTAACCTCGCGCAAGCGCTCCAAGGCTTCAAGCTCATGGCAGGCGCTGCGGCATCGCCGGATGTCAGCCGTACCGTGGAAGCTTCGAGGCCCCGAGAACGGCGCAGCCCGAGCCGTGCGACGAACGTGACCCGCCTGGGGACTGCCGGACAGCGCAAGGACGCATCGCGCGCACCTACCGCTCGAAAGAGCAGAAACAGTTAATGACCATGGCCTTTCATACCGTAACGCCGGACACGGCGACCCGGTAAGGCGCTCAATTTTTCTGAAATCAAGCGGAAGCATGATGCAGCAGCAGCCACAGGCGCAGGACTCGACGCGGGAATTCGTTTTCACCAGCGGCGATTTTCAACGTATATCGAAGCTCATCTACGAGCATGCAGGGATCTCGCTCGCGCCCACGAAGCAGGAGATGGTTTACAGCCGGCTCGCTCGAAGACTCCGGGTGCGAGGACTCTCGACGTTTTCGGAGTATCTCGCGGTGCTGGAGAAGGGCGATGACGCGGAGTGGGAAGCGTTCGTGAATGCGCTCACCACCAATCTTACGTCGTTCTTTCGCGAGCCGCATCATTTCGCGGAGCTCACCCGTTTTCTCGAGCGCCGCCGTCGCTCGCAACAGCGCGTGAGCATCTGGTGCTGCGCGTCTTCTACCGGGGAGGAGCCTTACTCGCTGGCGATGACCGCAGTCGAGGTTTACAACAGCTTCACGCCGCCCTTGACGATCATCGCCACGGACCTCGACACGAGTGCACTCGAAAAGGCGGCGGCGGGCGTTTACGCCGAAGAGCGTATCGCGAAGCTCCGACAAGATCAGCTTCAGCGGTTCTTCCTGAAAGGGACGGGCGCCCGCGCCGGATCGGTGAGGGTGCGCCCGGAACTGCGCGAGCTCGTCACGTTTCGACAAGTGAATCTGCTCGATACGCAATGGCCTGTCCGCGGACCTTTTGACGCCATTTTCTGCCGCAACGTGATGATCTACTTCGATAAGCTGACGCAGCGCAAAGTGCTGGCAAAACTCGCGCCGCTCCTTGCGGGCGACGGGCTGCTTTTCGCGGGTCACTCCGAGAGCTTCCTGCATTCGGCAGATCTGTTCCGGCTGCGCGGTAATACCGTTTACGAACTTGCCCAGCCGCTGCAGAAAGCTGCAGCAGGCGCACGCTAGAAAGGAGAGGGCGATTGACCGATGCGGCCGCGCTCCAGCACGAAGCTACCAACTTCTACTATGACCCCGGGCACAAGATCCATGCCGTGAAGATACTGCCGGGGGAGTACTACGTCAGCAGCCAGGACATGTTGATCGTGACGGTCCTGGGCTCGTGCGTGTCCGCGTGCATACGCGACCCGCTGTGCAACGTCGCGGGAATGAACCACTTCATGCTGCCTGAGGGCCCGAGTGACGGCGGTCTCGCGTCTGCCTCGGCGCGCTACGGCAGCTTCGCGATGGAGCTTCTCATCAACCAGCTCCTGAAGCTAGGTGCGCGGCGACATGCGCTCGAGGCGAAGGTCTTCGGGGGAGGCAACGTGTTACGTGCCCTGAGCGCTGGCAACGTTGCAGAGAGAAACGCGGCATTCGTGCTGTCTTATCTGGAGACGGAGAAGATACCGGTCGTCGCACAGGATCTGGGCGGCACGCAGCCGCGAAAGGTGTACCAGTTCGTGAAGACCGGCCGGGTGCGCGTGAAGCGTCTCGGAACGATGGCAAACGACACGCTGTTCGAGCGCGAACGCGACTATCGCTCGCGCCTTGTAACCGAACCTGCCGGTGAAGTGGAGCTTTTTGGCTGAGGTGATCATGAGCAAGATACGCGTACTCGTCATAGACGACTCTGCCCTGATGCGCAAAGTCCTCTCCGAAATCATCAATCGCGAACCCGACATGGAAACAGTCGGCGCGGCCCCCGATCCGCTTATCGCGCGCGAGATGATTCGCAACCTCAACCCGGATGTGCTCACGCTCGACATCGAAATGCCGCGCATGGACGGCCTGGACTTCCTGGAAAGGCTCATGCGGCTGCGGCCCATGCCCGTCGTGATGGTCTCCACGTTGACGGAGCGCGGCTCCGAAGCGGCCTTTCGGGCAATCGAGCTCGGTGCAATCGACTTCGTCGCCAAGCCGAAAATGGGTGCGGCAAACGCGATTCACGATTACACCGTAGAAATTTCCGACAAGATCCGCGCAGCGGCTGCAGCGCGTGTAGGCCGCGCACCTCAGCTCCAGCGCGACGCGAGCAAAGCTGCGACGCGGCCGGCACACCATAGGCTTGTTTCGACGGAAAAGCTGATCGTGATCGGCGCCTCCACCGGTGGCACCGAGGCGATCAAGGACGTGCTCGTACAAATGCCGGCCGACGCGCCCGGGATCCTCGTAACGCAGCACATGCCGGAAGGATTTACCCGCTCTTTCGCCGCACGGCTCGACGGCCTGTGCAAAGTCGCCGTAAAGGAGGCCGATGACGGCGAGCGCGTCCTACCGGGCCATGTCTACATCGCGCCAGGTCATTCGCATCTGCTGTTGAAGAAAAGCGGGGCGAATTACATGACGCAGCTTTCTCAGGACGCGCCGGTGAATCGCCACCGCCCCTCCGTCGACGTGCTTTTCCACTCGGCAGCAGAGTCGGCGGGCAAGAATGCGATCGGCGTGATCCTCACTGGCATGGGCAAGGACGGCGCTGTCGGAATGCTCGAACTGCGCCGTGCCGGTGCCTATACCTACGCCCAGGACAAAGACTCGTGCGTGGTCTACGGGATGCCCAAGGAGGCGGTCGCGGTGGGGGGCGTCGAAGAGGTGCTGCCTCTCCACGAAATCGCAGGTGCAGTCCTCGAGCGGCTTTCGATGGCGGGCGCGAGCTTGAATCGCGTGTGAGCCGACGCGGTTTGTATGACAGAAATCACGGAACGCTTAAGTCCGCAGCACTGCGGCCGTTAAACGCCTTGCACATTTACGCCGACTAGAAGAATGAACGCAAATTTCACGAGCGATACCGAGACCGCCGTTATCCGGCTTTCCGGCAGGTTCGATTTCAGCCGCCACCGCGAGTTCAGGACCTGTTATGAAGCAGCGCTGAAGGAACCGACCCTGCGCAGAATCGAGGTCGATCTGCACAGCGTCGATTACCTCGACAGCTCGGCGCTCGGCATGCTGCTGCTGCTCAAAGAGCGCGCCGATGCGAGAGCGCTTCCGGTTACGCTTCTCAATTGCACGGGGGTGGTGCGCGAGATTCTTGACGTTGCCAATTTCGGCACGATGTTCACCCTGAGGTGACCCGCGCATGGGGGACGTCGCCGAGGTCTTCTGCACCGAGCCCGCCCCGCCGCGCGTGCATCGAGTGCTCGTCGTGGACGATCACGTCCAGACGAGAGTCGTGCTTACGCGCCTGCTCGAGCGCATGGGGTACGTGGTCGAAACCGCCGAGGACGGGCTTCGGGCTGTCGAAGCGGTGGGCGCGATCCGTCCCGACATCATCATCATGGACCTCGAGATGCCTGTCATGGGCGGCTTCGAGGCAACCGAGCGCATTCGCGCAAGCTCGACGGGCGGCTGGTTACCGATCGTTTTCCTGAGCGCTACGCCCGACAGCGCAGCGCTCATCAATGCGCTGAACGCCGGGGCCGACGACTATCTCGTCAAACCCGTCGGATATACCGTGCTGCGCGCGAAAATGCGTGCCGTCTCGCGCATGCTCAACCTGCAGCGTGAGCTGGAAACCCGCAGTGAAGGCCTGGCGGCCTACCGCGATGCCGAAGAAGAGCGCAACCGCATGGCCGAGCACGTCATCCGGCGGCTCGCGAAAAACGATGTGCTCGACGAGGCGGTGTTGCGGCATTGGACGGCGCCGGCAACGCTCTTCAGCGGCGACCTGATCGCCGCAGCGCGCACGCCCGCCGGAATCCTCCACGTGATGCTCGCGGACGGCGCCGGCCACGGCCTCGCGGCCGCGCTTTGCGCTTTGACCGTGACACAGCCTTTCCACCGCATGACGCAGAAAGGCTACCCGCTCTCCACGATCGTCGGAGAGATGAACGCGAAGATACGCGAGCTTCTGCCGGTCGAGCGCTTCGTAGCCGCAACGCTCGTATCGGTGGATTTCAAGCAACAGCTGATCGAAATCTGGAACGGCGGCAATCCGCCGCTCGTGATCATCGGCGAGGACGGCACGCTCCTGCACACCGGACGCTCGCTGCACCTGCCCTTGGGCGTCGCTTCCGACCAGCTCTTCAGCGGCGACCCTGAGATCTATCACTACGACCAGCGGTGTCAGATCGTCGCGTGCTCAGACGGCTTTTTCGAATCCGCCGGATGGCCGCCGGCCGAGTCGGGTGCGCGCGAACTCGTGACGCTGCTTGCCGCCGATCCCCCGGCTGCCCGGTTTGAGACGCTGAAGGCGCAGTGCGCGCATTCGCAGGGCGGGGCGCCATGGGCCGATGACGTCTCGATGTTCATGATTTCGTGCGCACCGGGTGAACACAGCGCTCCGCAACCCACCATGCGGGTGACCGAGAGGCATGTGAGTGCCGGCGAGTGGCACTTCAATCTGCGCCTTTCTCCCGAGCAATTGAAGAGCGTCGACGTCGTACCATTGCTGCACGATCTCGTGAGCCGCCTGCAAGGCTCGTTCGCCGGAAACCCGAAGCTTTTCCTGGTACTTGCGGAGCTCGTATCGAACGCCATCGATCACGGCGTGTTGAAGCTCGATTCCAGCGTGAAGCTCAAGCCCGACGGCTTCCAGCGATATCTCCACCTCCGGCAGGAATTGCTGGCCGGACTGAGCGGTGGAAACGTCGAGGTGCATATTGCAGCAGCCACAGCCGGTGCGACGCCGAAACTCAAGATTCAGGTAAAGGACACCGGCGCGGGCTTCGATTATGGCCGCGTGCTCGAGCTTCCCGCGGATGCGACCGCGCCATTCGGCCGCGGCATTCCTCTCGTAACGCGCCTTTGCGAGCGCGTCGACTACCGGGACTGCGGCAACGAGGTGGCAGTGGTCTTTGGCCTCTCGGCGCCGACGCCCGACGACGGCCAGGCGAAGCTCAATTCCGGCTCCGCCGCGCCGTTAAGCAAAGACGAAGCGAAATAGCGGCTCGGGGAGCGCGCGCACGCCATGGATATTCTCGTCGTAGATGACGCGCCCATTTCGATCGCGCTGCTGAAGAAGCTCGTCAGCCAGCTTCCGGACTGTCGCCCCACCACTTTCTTGAGGGCCCGCGAAGCTCTCGCGTGGTGTGAGGTAAACGATCCGGACCTCGTGATCGTCGATTACCTGATGCCGGAGATCGACGGTATCGAGTTCGCGAAATGCTTCCGCGCGATGGCTGACAAGGCCGACACGCCGCTCCTCATGGTCACTGCCGAAGGCGATCGCGAGATCAAACACCGCGCACTGAGCCTCGGCATCAACGACTTCGTGAACAAGCCATTCGACCAAGTCGAACTGCAGGCCCGCGCGCGCAACATGCTTGCGCTCAGAACCAGCCAGAAAAAGCTCGCGAATCGCGCTCTGCTGCTGGCCGATGAAGTTGCCAAAGCTACGGCCGAAATTGCGGCGCGCGAGCACGAGACGCTGCTCTGCCTGGGCCGGGCTGCGGAGCACCGCGACCCGGAGACCCACGAGCACATCATCAGGATGTCGAATTATTCGCGGCTGATCGCGATGCGCCTTGGTCTTCCAGCCGACGAATGCGAGCTTCTGCTGCGAGCGGCTCCTTTGCACGATATCGGCAAGATCGGAACGCCTGATCACATCTTGCTCAAGCCCGGCAAGCTCACGGTAGAAGAGTTCGAGATCATGAAACAGCACACCGTGATCGGCGAGCGGATCCTCGCGAACAGCTTATCGCCGATCCTCCGGGCCGGCGCTGAAATCGCGTTTTCTCATCATGAGAAGTTCGACGGCAGCGGGTACCCGAGAGGGCTCAAGGGGCGCGATATTCCGCTCTACGGTCGAATCGTCGCGGTCGCGGACGTCTTCGACGCGCTAACGAGCGAAAGACCCTACAAGAAGGCGTGGGGTCTCGACCGGGCGTGCGAGCTGCTGCGCAACAATAGCGGACAGCACTTCGACCCGATGTGCATCGAAGCCTTTTTCGACGTGTGGGAAGAGGTGCTGGTGGTGAAGCAGCGATATCACGATTCTTCCCCTGAAGCCGGGACGCCGTGGGCTGGACCAGCGGCGGCTGAGCCGTGTCGGACTTGAGGATCGATCAGGGCCAGGCCCTTGCTGAGTTAGAGAAAGAAGGGCGCCAGCCGTCCGATATCGGTGGCCTGCAGATCGCCGCGCTCGTCGGCGGTCTTATCCTTACGGCGATGCTCGGCTACTGGGCAGTCGACCGCGTCGAGTTTCAGCAGAGCGTGGACTTCCGCCATCCCGGCGATGACGTGCCGTATATCGTGGGTTTCGCGCTTCAGTTCCTGCCGCTCCCCGTCGGCGCGATCTCGGTGGGGCTCGTGCTGACGGGCCTGCTGAGCATACTCGCGCGTCTTCTCACCCGCACGCGTCGCGAGGCGGTGGACCTTGCCCGACGCATCACCTCCGATTTGCACCAGCGGGAAGCCGAGTCGAGAAAACTCGCGCTGGTCGCACGCTATACCGACAACGCAGTCATCATCACCGATGCCGAACGGCGCATCGAGTGGGTGAACGAGGCGTTTACCCGCATCACCGGTTACGAGCTGGCCGACGTGAAGGGAAAGCAGCCCGGCAACCTGCTGCAAGGGCCGGAAACCGATTCAGCCACCGTGGAGCTCATGCGCAAACGCCTGAATGACGGCCTCGGTTTTCGCGTAGAAATCCAGAATTACAGCAAGAGCCGCCGGCGCTACTGGGTGGATTGCGAAGTGCATCCCGTCCTCGATGACGCCGGCCGGGCGGCGAACTTCATCGCGATCGAAAGCGACATCACGGCACGCAAGAGTGCAGCCGAGCGCCTGCGGCGCACGGAAGAGCGCCTGACGCTTGCCCTCGAAGGATCCGGTCTCGCGCTGTGGGACTGGGACATCCTCGGCGGCAAGATCTATCTCAATACCCGCTGGGCCCGCATGATCGGCGGCTCGCCGGGACCCACGACGACTACGCTTTCCGAACTCGGCAACGTCACCTATCCGGAGGACCTGCCGAAGGTGCAGCAGGCGCTGAAAGGCGCGCTCAAGAGTAACGACACATACCGCGTCGAGCACCGCGTGCGCACCGCGACCGGACAATGGAAGTGGATCGAGAGCCACGGCAAGGTCGTCGCGCGTGACGCGGATGGGCGTGCGCTGCGAATGACCGGCACGAACTCAGACATCGACGAGCGCAAGCACCGGGAAGACGAGCTTGCCCGTCAGGAAGCCGAGCTTCAGGAGGCGAAAGAATTGGCCGAAAGCGCCAATCGGGCGAAAAGCGAATTCATCGCGAACATGAGTCACGAAATTCGCACGCCGCTGAACGCGATCATCGGCATGACGGCAGTCGCACTCGACAGCACGGGGCTCACGGCCGAGCAACGCGAATACATGGAGATCGTGCGATCGGCCGCGGACTCGCTGCTGGAGATGGTGAACGGCGTGCTCGACTTTTCGAAGATCGAAGCCGGCCACCTCACGTTCGAGGCCGTCGACTTCAGCATGCGCAGCTGTGTGGCGGAGACGCTCAAGGTGGTCGCCACGGGTGCATACGAGAAAGGGATCGAGCTGATCTCGCGTATCGCTGACAACGTCCCGGATCGCCTCCGCGGCGATCCGACGCGCTGCAGAAAGGTGCTCCTGAATCTTCTCGGAAACGCACTCAAGTTCACCGATCGGGGCGAGATCGAGGTGTCGATCGATCTCATCTCCTCGGACGAAACCACCGCGTGGCTGCACTGCACTGTCAGGGACACGGGTATCGGAATAGCCGCGGATAAACAGGCGCTCATTTTCCAGCCGTTCGCCCAGGCTGATGCGTCGACAACGCGCCCGTACGGTGGCACCGGACTCGGGCTCCCCATCTGTGCGCGAATCGTGGAAGCGATGGGCGGACGTATTACGGTCGAAAGCAAGCTCGGAGAAGGCACGACTTTCCACTTCTCGATGCCGGTGCAAATCACGCCCGAGGAACATGAGCCCATCGTGTTCCTCGAGCTGAAAGGCCGTTCGGCGCTCGTCGTCGACGATAACGCTTCCAATTGTCGGGTCGTTGCCGCGATCCTCGAATCGGCTGGCATGAGAGTAGAGACACTGGTGGATGGCGCGCAGGTGGGCGCTGTCGTGCGCGAACGCGCGGCGAAAGGAACGCCGATCGACCTCGTGCTGCTCGATACGCGCCTGCCGGGCCTCGACGGCTTCGAGATCACACGCATGCTGCTCGGCGACGAATCGGTCGCAACGCCTGCTATCGTCCTGCTGACCGTGCCGGGTCAGCGGGGGGACGCCGCCCGCTGCAAAGAGCTTAAGGTTAACGGCTATCTGACGAAGCCCGTGTCCACTTACGAGCTCGTCAAAGCCGCTGCCGCAGCATTGGGTTCGGCGCAGTCCGTGAGCGCTCCGCTGATTACACGTCATTCCCTGCGCGAGAACGTGAAGTCGCTCGACATCCTGCTGGTGGAAGACAACGTAATCAACCAGAAGCTCGCGGTGAAGCTCCTCGAAAAGCGCGGTCATACCATAGAGATTGCGAACAATGGCCGTGAAGCACTGGACGCGCTGGAGGCAAGGCCGTATGACCTCGTGCTCATGGATCTGCAGATGCCGGTCATGGGCGGCCTCGAAGCATGCACGCTTATCCGGGCAGGCGAAGCCCGCAACCGGCACGTGCCGATCATCGCGATGACTGCACACACACTGCCGCGCGACCGCGAGCTATGCCTCGCAGCCGGCATGGACGGCTTTGTCACCAAACCAGTCCGGGTGGAGCAGCTCATGGCCGAGATCGAACGTGTGATTCGCGCGGAGTCACCACCGCCGGAGCCGCCGCCCGTAGAAGCCGCAGCCGTGTCATGCGAGCGACTGCACGACAGCGCCGGTACCCTCGAGCGACTTGGGGGCGATGCCGACCTGCTCGCGGAAGTCACGCAAATCTACGTGACGAGCGCCGCAGGTCATCTCGACAGCATCGCTGCAGCGCTGGACCGTGCCGAAGCCGCGGGCGTCTACCAGCAGGCGCATGCGCTGAAAGGCGCGACCGCGACGTTCGAGGCGCCGAAAGTCTACGCAGCATTGGCCGAGCTCGAGGCTAGCGGCAAGCGCGGCGATCTCGAAGCAGCCAGCACCGTTTTCGCTTCCGTGAAAGCTCTCGTGGCAGCGCTCGTAGCGGAGCTTTCGCCCGTACCAACCGAAGGAGCCGAAGTTGCTTAGCTACAAGAAAGAAGTATCGACAGACAAGCTGCGGCTCGGCATGTACGTGATCGAGCTCGACCGTCCGTGGACGGAGACCAATTTCCCTTTTCAGGGGTTTCCGATCACTTCGCATGAGCAGATCGACCAGCTCAAGTCTTACTGCAAGATCGTGTACATCGACCCCGAGCGGGAGGAGATCAAGCCGGAGGCCCGTCGCGTCGTTCCGCTCATGACCGAGCGCCAGATCTACTCGGAAGTGGTGCCGGTCGAGCAGGAGCTTCCAATCGCGAAGGAGATTTACCGCTCGTGCGAGGATGCGCTCCGCCATCTCATCGTCACCGTTAGGAGCGAAGGCGAGATCGACGCGCGCGCGCTGACGAGCGCGATGAACAGCATGATCGGCACCATCCAGCGCAGCCCCGACGCGATGCTGCTCTTGAAAGCACTGCGCCGGCGCGACAGCTACGAGCTCACGCGCTCCCTGGACACGTCGATCCTGATGGTGACGTTGGGGCGCTATCTGCAATATCCGGCGGCCCGCCTCGAAGTGCTGGGGCTTGCCGGCATGCTGCTCGACGTCGGCATGACTTCGCTCCCCGAAGGCGTCGTGGAAGCCTACAAC
The DNA here is from genome assembly GCA_035650035.1 of Burkholderiales bacterium. Taxonomy (GTDB): domain Bacteria; phylum Pseudomonadota; class Gammaproteobacteria; order Burkholderiales; family SG8-41; genus JAQGMV01. The sequence continues at coordinate 14,100 of DASRIK010000236.1, forward strand.
TCCGACGAAGCCGTGGATAAAGGCGTCATCGAGACTCACGTGTTGCATTCTGTCGAACTCGTGCGCGGCGCGCGGGGCCTGCCCCAGGGCGTGGACGAGGTCGTGGCACTGCATCATGAGCGGCAGGACGGGGAAGGCTATCCCCACGGGCTCTCCGGCGACCAGATCGCGGCGGACGGTGCGATCGCGGCGATCGTCGACAGCTACTCGAAGCTCACCTCGCCGCGACAAAAAGTGTGTTCTTTGTCGCCATCGCGTGCGCTGAGCCAGCTCCACAAAGAGCGCGGCCGTGCGTTTGAGGAGACGCTGCTCGAGCAGTTCATCCAGTGCATCGGGATCTACCCCGTCGGCGGGGCCGTCGAGTTGAACACGGGGGAAGCCGGGCTCGTGATCGCACAGAATCCGCTGCGTCGCCTGCTGCCGCGCGTCATGGTAATGCTCGACGCCGCCGGCAAGCGCATACACCCCCAGCTCATACTGGATCTCATGAAAGAGCCCAAGACATCGAGCGGGGAATCGTACAAGATCAAGCGTGCGCTCCCGCTGGACCAGCTGCCTCTGGAAGAAGACGACTTTCTGCTCTATCCGTAGCGGGTTTCACCGACAGAACGCGTAGGCACAGCGCGTCTGCCGCTCCTCCACGGAAGCGGGTGCCAGACACGGGAAACGAGACGCTCAGGTCGCGTGAAGCCCATCCGGAGCAGGGTCAGGTCTGCAGCTTGAGCGGTTCGGGTGCAGCGGCAGCGAGCAGGGGTTCGAGATCGAGAATCAGCACAACGGAACCGTCACCCGCCAGGGTCGCCCCGGCGACGCCAGTCGGTTTGATGTCCGCCAGCGGTTTGATCACGACGTCCTCACGGCCCACGTAATCTTCGACCGCCAGCACGAAGCAGGTGTGACGGCACTGCATCAGGATGCCGTAGGCGGGCGCCCCGGGTGAGCTCCAGCCGAGCAGGCTGCCAAGCGTGCGCACCGACAGGACTTGGCCGCGCACCACGATAGTCGCGCAGCCGCCGACGTGCTGCAGGGCGCTCATCGGGAGCGGAATGATTTCGTGAACGGTCGCGAGCGGCACCGCGAACGATTGCGGGCCATGCCTTACGACGAGCACGGGCAGAATCGCGAGCGTGAGCGGCAGCGAAATGCGGAAAGTGGTGCCGACACCGACTTCCGACTCGATTTCGACGCGCCCATTCAGTTTCTCGACCCCGGTCTTGACGACATCCATTCCGACGCCCCGTCCCGAAACGCTGGAAGCCTGATCCTTCGTGGAAAACCCGGGCAGAAACACGAGATGCAGACTCTGGGTCGTGTCCAGACGG